>JAOPWF010000574.1 GCA_025965815.1 Mycobacterium sp. | reverse complement strand
CGAGGACCGTCACGGTGCCGAAGTCGGTGTGCGGGCCGATCCGGAACTGGCCCGGCTCAGGTACGCCGACCACGCTCACAGGTGGGTAATGGTTGATGTTAATCGTCCAGGTGGGTCGGTCGGCGAGCCGCGCGAACGGGTTCTCGGCCAGTCCCAGTGCATGCGCGAACAACGCGAGCAGCTCATCGGAGAGCCGGCGCATCGCGGCGGTGTACTCGTTGACCAGCGACTGCAGGGACGGCACCTCGACGGGCCACACGTTGGGGGCGAACCAGGTCCGGTCCACATCCGGGTCGCCGGTTTGAGTTTCGGCCCCCAGGCTGTAGCTCTCCTTGAGGTCCGGCGGCGTCTCGGTGCCTTCGGCGTAGCCGTTGGCCTCCGCGCCGGGACCAATCCAGCCGTGCCCACCCACCGGCACCGAGTAGCGCTCCTTGACGGCGACGGGCTGCCCGAAGAAGGACCGCGCCGCCGCGCGCACACCGCGGGCCAGGGCCGGGTCGACACCGTGCCCGGTGACAAGGATGAAGCCGGCGCGCTGCAGGCCCTCGTCTACCGCGGCGGCCACTTCGTCGGCCTCCCGGCCGCCGGCGGGCCAACGGGAAAGGTCAACCGTCGCAATCGTGCTCAACCGCTCACTCCATCAATGCTCTTCGCGCAAGCGCTCATCGGCCGATATCCTCGTTCCACAGCTCCGGGTTGGCCGCGATGAACTCGGCCATCATCGCCGCGCACCGATCGTCGTCCAGCAGCGTAATCGCCACCCCGTTCTCGGCCAGCCACTCGTGGCCACCGGAGAAAGTGCGACTCTCGCCGATGACCACCGCGCCGATGTTGAACTGGCGCACCAGCCCGCTGCAGTACCAGCACGGCGACAGCGTCGTCACCATCACCGTGGACCGGTAGTCCCGCTGGCGCCCGGCGTTGCGGAACGCGTCGGTCTCCGCGTGCACCGACGGGTCGTCATGCTGGACGCGCCGGTTGTGTCCGCTGCCGAGCAGCACACCGTCGGCGGTGAACAGTGCCGCGCCGATCGGAATCCCGCCCTCGGACAACCCTTTCCGGGCTTCGGCGTATGCGACCTCGAGCATCTGAGCGGTGTCGGGCATGGCCTAGACGGCTGCTCGTTCAGCCGCGATCTTGGACCGGCACAACAACAGGTAGCAGCCGCCGGAGATCAGGAAACCGACGAAGAAGGTGATGTCGCCGAGCTGCGGCACGGCTTTGGCGACAACGCCGACGAACTTCTCCTGGTTCGAGAACAGCAGCACCGAGGCCACCAGGCCGGTCGCGAAGGACAGCAGGCCATTCCAGTTGGTGTAGGACCGGTCGTAGAGGAATCGGGCGACCGGCTGCCCGCGGCGCAGGTACTGGTCGGCGAAGACCACGCCCAACCAGGGGCCGATCCAGTACGCGATGATCAGCAGGAAGGCCTCGTAGCTGGCGGCGGCGTCGGGCAGCGCCCACCACGCGACCAGGAATCCGGCCACCCCGAAGAACACCGTGACCAGTGCCCGTGCGATATGGTGCGGCAGTTTGACGCCGATGGTCACGAAAGCCATTGCGCCGGAATAGATGTTGATCGAGTTGGCCGCGATGGCGCCGATCGCGATGGCCAGCAGCGTCGCCTTGGCCAGCGGCGACGCGAGTTGGCGGGTGAACGCGTCGGTGGGGTTGTCCGAGGTGGGGTCGCCGATGGTCACCGAGGCCGCGCCGACGATCTCGAGCACCACACAGGACAGGAACAGGCCGGCCGAGGCGTACAGGCCGGTGCGGGCGGTGTTCACCGTGGGCGGCAGGTAGCGGGTGTAGTCGGCGGCGTACGGGGTCCAGCCGGCGGCGTATCCGAACGCGGTGCCGACGGTGAGCAGGAAGCCGCCCATGCCACCCACGCCGCCCCCGATCGCCGGCGCGCCGAGGTGCGCCTTGGTGAGGATGACGACCGATGCGATCGCGAAGATGACCGCCAGCACCGGGAAGGCCCACCGTTCGAAGGCCTGCACCAGGTTGTGCCCGAAGAACGCGAAGCCGGTCTGGATCAGGACGATGACGACCAGCGCCGTCAGCGGGCCGATGCCGAACAACGTGCTCAGCGCGAAGGCGCCGCTGACGCTGTTGGTGGCGAACCAGCCGACGCCCGCGGTGACCGACATCAAGATGGCGGGGACCGCGTTGCCCTTGAAGCCGAAGGCCAGCCTGCCGAGCACCATCTGCGGGACACCGTGCAACGGGCCCCTGGCGGACAGGAAGTAGTGCGCGAGCGCACCCAGCCCGGTGCCGATGACGATGCCCGCCACGGCCTGCCAGAAGTTCATCCCATACACGGCGACCGCGAGCACACCGACGAAGACCGTCGCGAACTCAAGGTTTGGCGACGTCCACGTCCAGAACAGCTGACGGGGATGTCCGTGCCGGTCGGCTTCGGCGATGAACTCGTTGCCGCCCGGTTCCACCGCGACGATGCGGTCGCGGTAGGTGCCGTCGGTCTGGGCGGATGGCTCGGCGACTGTCATGGACCTACCGTGGTCTGCGCCGTCGCGGGCCGCAACCGGAAGGCGGCGACCCTCCTGGTTTTAGTCGAATTCCGGGGCTTCGGTGCGGCTGCGCTTGAGTTCCCAGAAATGCGGATACGAAGCGAAGGTCACCGAGGCGTCCCAGAGCTTGCCGGCCTCCTCGCCACGGGGACTCTTGGAGAGCACCGGGCCGAAGAACGCGACGCCGTTGACGTGGATCGTGGGGGTGCCGACGTCATCGCCGACCGCGTCCATCCCTGCGTGGTGGCTCTTGCGCAGGGCCTCGTCGTACTCGTCGGTGTCGGCGGCCTCGGCCAGCTCGCCCGGCAGGCCGACCTCCTCGAGGGACTGCTTGATCACCTCGGCAAACTCTTTGTTGTTCTCGTTGTGAATCCTGGTGCCCATCGCGGTGTAGAGCGGCGCCAGCACCTCAGGACCCTTGGCCTGCTCGGCGGCGATGGCCACCCGTACCGGGCCCCACGCCTTCTTCATCATTTCGCGGTACTCGTCGGGCAGGTCGCGGCCCTCGTTGAGCACGGCCAGGCTCATCACATGGAAGTTCACGTCGATATCGCGAACCTTCTCCACTTCCAGGATCCAGCGCGACGTGATCCAGCACCACGGACACAGCGGGTCGAACCAGAAATCGGCGACGGATCTTTCGGATTTTTCGCTGGCTGTCTCGGGCATTCGCAGTCCTCTCGGTTGAAGGTCAGAACTCCGTTCAGCACAACTATGCGCGCCCATTCACTGTTCCCGTCCGGCGGCTAGTGTTGGGTCACGTGGCACTTCCCAACTTGACCCGCGACCAGGCTGCCGAGCGCGCGACCCTCGTCACCGTCGACGACTACCGGATCACCGTCGACCTCACCGACGGCAGCGGTGCGCCCGGCGAGCGCACTTTCCGCTCGCAGACCACTGTCGAGTTCGACGCGCTGGCCGGCGCCGACACCTTCATCGACATCGCCGCCGACACGGTGCGCTCCGCGACGCTGAACGGCGTCGAGATCGACGTGTCCGGCTACGACGAGTCCACCGGCATCCCCCTGGTCGGCCTGGCCGAGCACAACGTCGTTGTCGTCGACGCCGACTGCCGGTACTCGAACACCGGCGAAGGCCTGCACCGCTTCGTCGACCCGGTCGACAACGAGGTCTACCTGTACTCGCAGTTCGAGACGGCCGATGCCAAGCGCATGTTCGCCTGCTTCGACCAGCCCGACCTGAAGGCCACCTTCGACATCAGCGTCACCGCGCCGGCGCACTGGCAGGTGATCTCCAACGGCGCCACCACGAACGTCGAGAACGGCGTCCACACCTTCGCGACGACTCCCCGGATGAGCACGTATCTGGTCGCGCTGATCGCCGGCCCGTACGCCCGCTGGGATGACAGCTACGCCGACGAGCACGGTGACATTCCGCTTGGCATCTTCTGCCGCTCTTCGCTGGCGGAGTTCATGGACGCCGAGCGGCTGTTCAGCCAGACCAAGCAGGGATTCGGCTTCTACCACAACACCTTCGGTATCCAGTACGCGTTCGGCAAGTACGACCATCTGTTCGTGCCGGAGTTCAACGCGGGCGCGATGGAGAACGCGGGCGCGGTGACGTTCCTGGAGGACTACGTCTTCCGCAGCAAGGTCACCCGCTACAGCTACGAGCGCCGCGCCGAGACCGTGCTGCACGAGATGGCACACATGTGGTTCGGCGACCTGGTCACCATGACCTGGTGGGACGACCTGTGGCTCAACGAGTCCTTCGCGACGTTCGCGTCGGTGCTGTGCCAGGCCGAGGCGACCGAGTTCACCGAGGCCTGGACGACGTTCGCCAACGTGGAGAAGTCGTGGGCCTATCGACAGGACCAGTTGCCGTCGACGCATCCGGTCGCGGCC
>JAOPWF010000563.1 GCA_025965815.1 Mycobacterium sp. | reverse complement strand
TGGACGGCGAGGTGTGGTTCGAGACGAAGGCGAAGTCGCAGAAGGCGGTGAACCTGCGCCGCGACCCGACCGTGACGGTCATGGTCGAGGACGGCCAGACCTATAACACGCTGCGTGGGGTGTCGATCGACGGGCAGGCGGAGATCGTCGACGACCCGGATGCGCTGCTGCGGGTCGGCATCAGCGTGTGGGAGCGCTACACCGGGCCCTACAGCGAGGACATGAAGCCGCTCGTCGACCAGATGATGAAGAACAGGATCGCGGTCCGGATCGTGCCCGAGCGGACCCGCAGCTGGGACCACCGCAAGTTGGGCTTGCCGGAGATGGCCGTCGGCGGCAGTACGGCCGAATATCTCGGCGAGACATGAGCCCGCAGAAGCGTGGCGGATCGGGGCGGGCTTGCGCAAACCGGTGCCGACACTGCTCGTCGAACGCACCGGCCGTAAGTCCGCCAAGACGTTCGTGGTGCCGCTGCTTTACCTCACCGACGGACCCGACGAGCGGGCCCGGCTGTGGCCGGCGCTGGTCGAGGCATACGCGGACTTCGACCATTACCAGAGCTGGACCGAACGCCAGACACCTGTGGTGGGTGCTGCGGCCGCGCTAGGAGAACGCCGGTGGCGCGAAGCCGGGGTTCACCAGCGCGTTCGCCACTGCGTTGCCGATCGGGCCGAGCCGGTCGAATATCGTCGCGGCTCCGGTGGCGATCCCGGCGTGGCTGTAGTGGGTCAGCGAGGCCAGCCCGATGAACGGGCCGTCCGGCAGGCGACTCAACGTCAGCGTGTAGTCCGCGTTGATGAAGTTCAAACCGCCTGCGCTGAAATGGGTTAGCGAGCTGGCAACATCGCCGGCGAGCGCCGCGCGAGTGAACGGCGTCAGTGGTTCACCCGGTACCAGCCGCTTGTGGTCGTAGACCCACGCCCACCTCGGTCCGCCGTGCTGCCACCCGGTCAGGTCCGCACTCGGCGCCGAGACTTCGGAGTCCTCGCTATACGCCCACAGCACCATTGGACTGTCGTCGGGTGCGTCCACCGGCTCGGGGGGCACCGGCGGCATCGCCACCGGCGATGTCCAGGCCTGGTCGGCCGGTTGTTCTCCACGGCGCAGAAACAGCGCACTGGCGCGGGCGACGACCTCGTGCGACTGGGTCATCACCGCATCCACCAGCCGAAGTCGCCTGCCCTGGCGTGCGACGCTGGTTTCCACCCGCAGGGGTGCCAGTGCCGCCGGGCGCAACAGGTCTACGGTCAGGCGGGTGGGCTGGAAGTTGGGATCGCGTGCTTCGTGCTCAACCGCATACCCGAGCAGGCCGCCGACGTAGTTGCCGCTGATGGTCTGACCCCACGGGCCCCGCGCCAGCCCGGTCGGGACAAACCCGTCGCCGTCGGGCACGAAGAAGGCCGTCGGGGCGCCTCCGGCGCGTACCGGGGCGTCCGCATCGAGCCTGTCCTGAGTCGTCATCGCGCCTCACCATATCGACGCCACCGACGCCGCCGGCCGCCGGGTTAGCCCGGCTAAAGAGTTGCCAGCCAGCGCTTGATGTCGCTGCCGACCGGGTCGACGACGTCGTCGAAGTCATGATGCTTGCCGACGTAGCCGGCCACCATCGGGCAGACGGCCACAATCCGAAGGCCGGCGTCACGGGTGGCGGCCAGTGCCTCGGAGACCAGAATCGTTGCCAGGCCACGCCCTTCGAACTTGTTGTCAACCTCGGTGTGCAGGAAGACCCGTTGGTTCTCCCGGTCGGCGAACTCGGCCTTCCCGACCATCTGGCCGTCGACCGAGATGGTGAAGGTGTCGCCGTCGCGGGCCACCGTGGTGGGGGCGCCGGTCTTGTCAGTGCTCATTTAGTGTCCTTTCCGCCCGGTGCGGGCCGTGGCTTCAGTCTGCTGGTCGGCAGTGTAGGGGCCGGCAACCGCATGGTCGGACCGCGATACCCGTCGACGGCGCCGAACCGGCTGTCACGGGCTTCCCACATCCGCCGGTATTCGACGATGTCGTCGTGGCTGCGCCCGACGAAGTTCCACCACATCACCAGGTCCTCGGTGAACGGTGTGCCGCCGAGCAGCAGCACGCGCGCCGGGCCGACGCCGGTGTTGCGCAGCGACAGCGAGGCGTGGCCGACACCTTGGTAGGCCAGGTCGCCCACGCCCAGCCCAAACCCTGTGACCTCGATCCCGCCCTGATCGAGCAGTACCCCGTGCTCGAACTCCGGGTCGAGCACGAGGTCGACGTCCACACCGGCGTCGAGGTCGATCTGGGCGCCGAGCAGCGGCGAGAACGTGTGCACCGGTGACGGCGGGACGACCATGTCGCCTGCCAGCTCACCCAGGAACACCCGCACGGTTATCCCGTTCCACGAGACCGGTGCCGGCACATAGTGAGCGAAGTCCCGGCCGGTATCGCGATCGGCGTCGGGCAGCGCCACCCACAACTGAACGCCATGCAGGATGGTGGTATCCGCTGTCGACACCTCCGAGTGGCAGATCCCGGCGCCGGCCGTCATCAGATTCAGTTCGCCGGGCCGTACCAGGGCGTGCACGCCGGCGCTGTCGCGGTGTTCCACCTCGCCGCTGAAAAGCCAGCTGACCGTCTGCAATCCGGTGTGCGGGTGCGGCGGCACGTCCATGCCGCCCGCAGTCCGGACATCATGCGGCCCGTAGTGGTCGGCGAAGCACCAGGCCCCGACCAGCGATCGATGCCGCTGCGGAAGCGTGCGCCGGACCAGCATGGCGCGCGGGCCACCCAGCGGAACCTCGCGAGCCGTCAGCACCTCGATACCGTCGGCCGGCGCCGCGCGGCAGGCGAATTCGGGCGGCGCGGTGTCCAGATTGCTCATGGCCCCACTCTCATGGATCCTGTCTACCCTGTCATGGCGGAGCGGATCATCTCGAAGTCATGCTCGTCGATCCGGAAGACGCCGAACCGGAACCGAAACCCCCACCGCGCCTTGCCCTCGACGAAATCAAGGCCGTCAAGAAGCGGCCGGATCGGGGCTTCGGTACACGGCAGGAAGTCGACGTTGCGGCGCCACGGGTGAAAGTCCGGTGCCATGTCGACCTGGTACGCCTCATCGTCGGTGACCTGGCCGATCGCGGTGAACGCCTGCAGCGGCGTCCCGGCCTCGAACTGCGTCTTCGGCGAGTAGAAGACGATCCAGTCACCGCGCTCCATCCGGCGCAGCATCGACGGCTTGCCGTGATTGGCCTGGGTGAACCCGCCTGCCACCGCGCGCTGCACGTGATCACGGCTGACCGTGTTGATCCAGTACGTCATACCGGCCACGTTAGGTACCGGGTCCGACAGCAGAAATCCACACCGCACCCCTTCTAGAACGTGGCGGACTACCGGCTGGGCATGCTGCAGATTCCGCTCATCACGACGTCGGGGTCCGCGTTCTCCGCCGCCACCGACCACGGAGGCGACATGGTCTTGGCGATGCTGGCCCGCGGCTGCCTCCGTGAGCTCGACACGCGCGGCATCATCCGCGAAGTGGCGCCCGCATGACCGTCCGGTTCCCCGAATTGGGGTGCTACCTGCTCGCAGGGCAACCGAAAAGTGCGCGGGACCTGGTGGGCGACCCGGAGCGGCGTGGGTTGGGCACCGCGTTCATCTCCGCAGCGCGGGGGAGTGTGTGAGGGCGATAAACCGGCAATTCGAGCTGGGCTGCGACGGCGTCATCCTGCACGGTTCGACACTGGGGCGAGTTGGAGCCGAGCATGGCTGCCTACGCCGCGGTGCGAGCCTAGCCGGCCCGCGGGTGGAGCCGCTCGTATTCAGCGCGGGACCGGTTGCGCCGCCGTGCCTTTCGGGCCGTCTCCAGGTCGCCGGAGAACCCATGTTGGGTCAGCCGGCGTCTGCGGTTCATGTCCATGAACGCGAACGAGTAGATGAGCGCCAGAATCAGCGCCAGCAGTACGCAGGCGCCGCGCAGCACCAGGGGGCCGGGCGGTAACAGCAGCGCAGCCGCGAAAACCGGAATGAACGGCACCATCGACCGGAAGAGGTGGCGGGGCAGGGCGGCCTCACCGGTCAGATCGTTACGGACCCATTCGCGCATGGAGTCCGGCAGCTTGCGGCCGAAGGTGTAGCCGATGTAGCGCAGCGGACCGGGTCGATTGCTCATGGTCGGGTTCCTATTCGTCCAGCGCGCCCGCGGCCAGCGCGGCGGTGTTGACCCGGGTGAGTACGTCACGCAGCCGCTCGAGCTCGTCGAGGTCGACGCCGAGACGCTCGACCACTGCGGGCGGGATCGTCATGGCGCGGCGGCGCAAGACGATACCGGCCTCGGTCAAGGTTACGTCCGTGGCCCGCTCGTCGGCCGCGCTGCGGGTCCGGCTGATCAGCCCGAGCGCTTCCAGGCGCTTGAGCATAGGGGACAGCGTGGCCGAATCCAGTTGCAGCGCAGCGGCTATCTGCTTGAGGGACAGCGGCGTCGCGGCTTCATGGGACCGTGCGTGTTCCCACAGCGCGAGCATCACCAGGTACTGCGGATGGGTCAAG
>JAOPWF010000561.1 GCA_025965815.1 Mycobacterium sp. | reverse complement strand
AGTATGCGCCTTTTCTGGAATGAGTCAAGAAAGATCCGCGCGGTCTTAGGGGCGCGACGGTGCGCTGGGAGACGCCGGTGTGGCGGGCTGCGTCGACTGGCCGGGACCGCCGAAATTACCGGGGCCGCCGGGGTAGAGGAATTCCGGACGTGGGCCCATCGGTGGGCCCATCTTGTGGAACATGCCCATCTCCTGGCGGTGGTGGCCGCCGCCCTCGTGCCCCTCGCCGCCACCCGCGTGCCTGCCGAGCACGAACCCGGTGAAGAAGATGACGGCGACGATGAAGACGACGCCCGCGACGATCACCACCAACGCCACAAGCCGGTAGAGCCGGTTCGGCTTGTCGAATCGCCGCGGCGCCGGCTCGACATGCTCGGTGCGGGCCGGCGGTGGGGCGCTAGTGACCGGTCCGACTTCCCGGGGCGTTGCGCTCCTGCCCTCCGAAGTCGTCGTCGGCTCGGTGGAGTGCTCGGGTGTTTCGCTCATACACCCATGATCCCCAGCCGAACCCCACTGCTGGGTTGGTTCTGGTTATGAACTTGCTGTGAAGCTTCGGAGCCCGGCTGCGGCGGGCCCGAAATTCCCTTCACCTCACGTCGTTTTGGCGTAGTAAATATCGCTGTAATCCGGGGTCCAGCCCTGGCCGATACAGGTCATTGGGATGCCGTCTCCGGTCTGCGCCGAACCCCCACTCCCGAAGCAGGGTGCACCTTGGGGGCGAACACCGATCAACGGCTTGGTTGGTACCCATTTGCCGGTCATCGCGCAGTCGAACGTGCGGCCCGACGAGTCCAAGCCGAAGGCGTTTCGGGTGCGGGAAATACACGGCGCGCCTTGCACGGCATCGCGGGCCACCCACGGAACGCAGCCCGCGCCGTCGCACCACGACGGCGACCCGGACGCATTACCGGCGGCGATCACCGGTGCGGCAATGAATCCGCCAGCCAGCGCGAGTACAGCCGTGAGTTTCATATCCGCCCCTCCGGTTTGGGACCGGCTTCTTTGCTCTCGTCCGCTTGAGGGTCAGCGTATGTTCCCTCGTGGTGTCGCCGTGGCGATTTGTCCCCGCACTTGTCGAAGCGATCGCATGGACAGAGGCAACGTCATTGACGACCCGGTAAAACTCAGAAATGCGGGTACACCACAGGTCGGGCTCGTCATTTATCCGTTGGGGCCCGCCTGTCCGGCACCCAAAGAACCGGTACGGCACTGCCGACCGCCAACCCAGGAGCAATCGATGATCGTTCTAGGCGTCATCCTCATCCTCGTCGGCTATCTACTGCCCGTCCCGTCCATCATCGCGACGATCGGCTGGATCGTCCTGATCATCGGAGTCGTGCTGTTGGTGCTGGGCCAAATGGGTCGCCCCGTCGGTGGCCGGCGCTATTGGTATTGACCCGTCTGTTTGACGTCAGCAGTACTCGGCCCGCCATCCTCCGGGGTGGCGGGCCGACCCTTGAAGCCCTCAGGGTTTGACCGGATTGACCGCGAACTGGATGACCCGATACGGCGCCCGCACCCGCGGCCCGGTGTTCCACTGACTGACGAAAACACGCAATTCATCGAGAGTCGAACCTGGCGAGATGTACCCGCCGTAGGGCTGCGCCAGCCGGTTGTCGTCTGGCGGTGGCAGGCTCTCGGCGGGATCCGGCCAATCGTCGTGGTTGACCACGGCTGTGACGGGGGCGGCACCCAGCGACGTGGGGTCGTTGGCGACGCGGACCTCGATGTTGCCGGTGGTGGCGTTGAAGTAGGACAGCACCGTCTTGCCGTCGATCTGCTTGATGCTCATCTCCCCGATCATGTCGCCCCACAGCGGCGTCGCCGGTTTGTTCCAGCCGCCGTTCGGGCCGCTCAGCCCCGACCAGCCCTGCCAGCGCGACCGGTCGGTGAAGGCCTCGGGTCTGGCCCGGTAGAGCACCACGGGTCCGCTGCGGTTGAAGTTGTTCGCCACGATATACACCCAGCCGGTCGGCGAATCGGCGGTCGGGATCGGGTCGTAGTAGCCGCTGATCTGGGTCTGCCGCCCACCCTGGTATCCCGCATCGCGGGCGGAGCCGGGCACCGTGGGCCAATTGCCATGCGCCGGATTGGCTTTCACCAGTCGCGAGGTGCCGGGAACCAGACTGCGGGTAGTGGTGACCAACACGTAGTTGTCCCGGTTGATCTGCACCACCCCGGCGGGCAGCTGCGACGCGCCCGGTGGCGTCGGATCGGCCAGCAGGGGCGAGTCCACACCGGTGACACCGAAATAGCGCACCCCGTTCGGGTCGTCGACGGAATCGGAGTCGACGTGCAACGCGATCGGCGAGAAGTACGGTCCGAACCCGACGCCCTGGCCTGCGAAGCTGTCACCGCAAACCTGCAGGATGCCGCTCGGGAACTCCATGAACTCGCACAGGTCGGTCGCGCCGATCCCGTAGTCCGTCGTCGGCGTCCCGGTGCCGGCTGTCGGGCCGATTCGCACCACCTGGCCGGGGGCCAGCGGCGGCTCCAACACCGGCTCCGGGACGGGCGCCGGCGGATCGGCGTGGGCATACGGCGCGGTCAAGACGACGGCGGCCAGCAGAGCCAAAGCCGTCACCCACCGCCGCACAGCTAGGCAGCGTAGCGACGGAAGCTGCGATCCGCGGGTCAGAGGTCGGCGGCGAGCAGTTCGGCGATCTGGATGGTGTTCAGCGCCGCACCCTTGCGCAGGTTGTCGCCGGACACGAACAGCGCCAGGCCGCGGCCGTCGGGCACACCGGGATCCTGGCGGATCCGGCCGACCAGCGACTCGTCGATACCGGCGGCCGCCAGCGGGGTCGGCACATCGACCAGTTTCACGCCGGGTGCGGCCGCGAGCAGTTCGGCGGCGCGGGTCGGGGAGATCGGCCGGGCGAACTCGACGTTGATCGACAGCGAGTGGCCGGTGTACACCGGGACCCGCACGCACGTCCCGCTGACCAGCAGGTCGGGAATGCCAAGGATCTTGCGGCTCTCATTGCGCAGCTTCTGGTCCTCGTCGGTCTCCCCCGAGCCGTCGTCGACCAGCGAACCCGCCAGCGGGACGACGTTGAACGCGATCGGGGCGATGTACTTGTTCGGTGCCGGGAATTCCAGTGCGCCGCCGTGGTGCACCAACTGCTCGCTGTCGCCGACTACCGCGCGGGCCTGCTCGGCGAGTTCCTGCACGCCGGCCAGGCCGCTGCCGGACACCGCCTGGTAGGTCGACGCGATCATGCGCACCAGCTGCGCCTCGTCGTGCAGCACCTTGAGCACCGGCATCGCGGCCATCGTCGTGCAGTTCGGGTTGGCGATGATGCCCTTCTTGAGAGGCCCAGCCCGGTTTCCGACGTCTCTTGCGAAGTTGACCTCGCTGACCACCAGCGGGACATCGGGATCCTTGCGGAACGCCGACGAGTTGTCGATGACCGTCACGCCGGCCGCGGCGAATCGCGGCGCCTGCACCCGCGACATCGTCGCGCCCGCGGAGAACAGTGCGATGTCGAGGCCGGTCGGGTCGGCGGTCTCGGCGTCCTCGACCTCGATCTCCTGACCACGGAACGCCAGCTTGCGGCCCTGCGAGCGGGCGGAGGCGAAGAACCGCACCGACGTCGCCGGGAAGTCCCGCTCGTCGAGCAGCCTGCGCATCACCTGGCCGACCTGCCCGGTCGCGCCGACTACCCCGATGTGGATTCCCCGGTCGCTCCGCTCTCCCCCGGAAGCGGGAGGCGCCCCCGGCCCTCCGAAGTTGACCATCTCAGCGCCCCGTTCCCGCGTACACCGTCGCCTGTTCGTCGCCGCCGAGGCCGAACGCCTCGTGCAGTGCGACGACCGCCTTGTCCAGCTCGGTGTCCCTGCACAGCACCGAGATCCGGATCTCGGAGGTGGAGATCAGATCGATGTTCACTCCGACCCCGGCCAGCGCCTCGCAGAACGTCGCGGTGACGCCGGGATGGCTGCGCATCCCCGCGCCGACGAGCGACACCTTGCCGATGTGGTCGTCGTATAGCACTGCGCTGTGGCCGATCTCGTTCTGCAGTGAGGACAGCTTCTCCACTGCACCCGGCCCGCTCTCACGCGAGCAGGTGAAGGTGATGTCGGTCTTGCCGTCCTCGATCTTCGACACGTTCTGCAGCACCATGTCGATGTTGACGTCGGCGTCGGCGACCGCGCGGAAAACCTTGGCGGCGTAGCCGGGGACGTCGGGCAGGCCGACGACGGTCACTTTCGCCTCGCTGCGGTCGTGCGCAACTCCGGTCAGGATGGCGTCTTCCACGGGTATGTCCTCCATCGATCCCGTCACGAACGTGCCGGGTTTGTCCGAGTACGACGACCGGACATGAACCGGAACGTCGTAGCGGCGGGCGTATTCCACACAGCGCAGCATCAGTACCTTGGCGCCGCACGCCGCGAGCTCGAGCATTTCCTCGAAGCTGACGGTGTCCAGCCGTTTGGCGTTGGGTACGATCCGCGGGTCGGCGGTGAAGATGCCGTCGACATCGGTGTAGATCTCACAGACGTCGGCATTCAGCGCCGCGGCGAGCGCGACGGCGGTGGTGTCGGATCCGCCACGGCCCAGCGTGGTGACGTCCTTACTGTCCTGGCTGACGCCCTGGAAGCCGGCCACCAGCACGATCAGACCCTCATCGAGGGCCGACCGCAGCCGGCCCGGCGTGACGTCGATGATCTTGGCGTTGCCGTGTGTGCCGGTGGTGATGACGCCGGCCTGCGAGCCGGTGAACGACCGGGCCTGCGCGCCGAGCGACGCGATGGCCATCGCCACCAGGGCGTTGGAGATCCGTTCGCCCGCGGTCAGCAGCATGTCCATCTCGCGCGGCGGGGGCGCCGGGCACACCTGCCGGGCCAGGTCGAGCAGGTCGTCGGTGGTGTCGCCCATCGCCGAGACCACCACCACGACGTCGTTGCCCTGCTTCTTGGTTTCGACGATCCGCTCGGCGACACGACGGATGCGCTCGGCGTCGGACACCGAGGATCCGCCGTACTTCTGAACGACGAGCGCCACTGTCGCCCTTTCAGGTCATTGCCGGTTGTCAGGTCCCAACAAGAATAAGGGCTGCGCGCGTCTCATTTTCCTCTCAGGCGGCGCGCAGCTGCCCGACGTAGCGTGGACAGATGCCTGGCGCGTCTACGAAGCCCCCTGATCGGTTGGCCGATACCCGGGTGCCGATTCACCCCGATATCGCCGCCCGGTGGAGCCCGCGTGCCTTCCATCCCGACGTGGTCGTCACGCCCGAGGAGGTGACCGCGCTGCTGGAGGCCGCCCGGTGGGCGGCGACGTGGGGACGGCGCCAACCAGTCCGATTCATCGTCGGTCTGCGTGGCGATGAGACGTTCAGCAAGCTGGCCGGGGTGCTCAAGCGCGGCAACGCCTACGCGCACGCGGCGGGCGCGCTGATCCTGGTGTGCGCGGACGAGGGCCCGGACGAGAAGACCGCGCTGTACTCGGCGGTGGACGCGGGCGCGGCGCTGGCCAATCTCAGCATCGAGGCGGTGTCCAGGTCGCTACACGCCCACCCGATGGCGGGATTCGACGTCGCAGGTGCGAGGCAGGCATTCGACGTTCCCGACGACGTCCGGCCGCTGTTCGTCGTCGCGGTGGGCTCGCTGAGCGATTACTCGGACGTCGCACCCGAGATCGCCGAACGCGACAACCTGCCACGGCATCGACTGCCGCTGGAGGAGGTCGCCTTCGCCGGCACCTGGGGTCGGCCGTTCCGGGCGTAGCCCCTGCGATGCGGATTTTTACCCGCCCGCAACATTGAAAGCCCGTCCACGTAACAGAAACGTCGGTTACTGCCAGTGATCGGCCCATGCGGTGGGCCGCACCACTCCAGGAGATGTTATGGACACAGGAACCACAGCCTTCATGCTGTGTTGCATCATCGGGCTCACCCTGATGATCCCCGGGCTCGCGCTCTTCTACGGCGGCATGGTCTCGGTCAAGAGCTCGATCAACATGATGATGATGACGTTCGGCGCCGTGGCCATCGTCGGCGTCCTCTGGGTGCTGTTCGGCTTCTCGATGACCTTCGGTACCTCCTACGGCGGCTTCGTCGGCAGCTTCACCGAGTTCGCCGGGATGAAGGACCTGAAGGACGCGATGACGACCATCCCCGGCCTGCCGGTGAGCCTGTTCGCGCTGTTCCAGGCGTTGTTCGCGGCGATCACCGTGGCACTGATCTCCGGTGCGGCGGCCGATCGGATGAAGTTCGCCGCGTGGATGGTGTTCGCGACGGTCTGGGCGGTCCTGGTGTACTTCCCGGTCGCGCACTGGGTGTTCGCCTTCGACGGTGTCGTCTCCGAGGACTCGGTCGGCGGCTGGATCGCCAACAAACTGAAGGCGATCGACTTCGCGGGTGGCACGGCCGTCCACATCAACGCCGGCGCCGCGGCGCTGGCCGTCGCGATCGTGCTCGGCAAGTCCAGGCTCTGGGGACAGCTGCGCAAGCCGCACAACGTGCCACTGACCCTGCTGGGCGCGGGCCTGCTCTGGGCCGGCTGGTATGCGTTCAACGGCGGCTCCGCGCTGGCCGCGGGCAACTCGGCAGCCATCGTGATGGTCACCACGTTCGTCGCCACCTGCGCGGCGACGCTGGCCTGGCTCGCGGTCGAGAAGCTCAAGGACGGCCACGTGACCGGTGTCGGAGCTGCCGCAGGCGCGATCACCGGCCTGGTCGCCATCACCCCCGCCTGTGGGGCCGTCACCCCGGTCGGCGCCATCGCCGTCGGCGCGATCGCCGGTGCGATCTGCCCGTTCGCGGTGGGGCTCAAGTCGCGGTTCGGCTACGACGACTCCCTTGACGTCGTGGGCGTGCACCTGGTCGGTGGCGTCATCGGCACCCTGCTGATCGGCTTCTTCGCCAGCGAGAGCATGCCCAACGGCATCAACGGCCTCTTCTACGGCGGCGGTGCCGGCCAGTTGCTCAAGCAGGCGGTCGCGGCGGGCGCTGTGCTCTCCTACTCCTTCGTGGTCGCGCTGATCATCGCCTACGCCATCAAGAAGACGATGGGGATCCGGATCTCGCCCGAAGAAGAAGAGACGGGCATCGACGCGAAGTTCCACCGCGACGCGGCGTACGAGCTCGAGACGGTCTGAGGGGTTCCGGCCGGCGCGGACCCCATCCCGCGCCGGCCGGAGCTGGTTTCCCGACGTGATACGTTGATTCCTAACGAGAGACAAGGGTTGAGAACATGCCCGACAACACCGAACTAGCCACGCTGGCGCACGACTCGGGGACCAAATTCATCCTGGCGCTGTTCGTGGACCTGCGCGGCAAGCCGTGCGCGAAGCTGGTGCCGGTCGAGGCTGTCGATCTACTAGCGGGCGAGGGTGTCGGTTTCGCCGGGTACGCCGTCGGCGCCATCGGCCAGGAACCGAAGGACCCGGATCTGATGGCGATCCCGGACCCGGCGTCGTTCACCCCGATTCCCTTCATCAAAGATGGACTGGCGATCGTGCACTGCGACCCGCATGTCGAGGGTCGGTCGTGGCCGTACGCGCCGCGGGTCATCCTGAAGGCGCTGATCCAGCGGGCCGCCGACGCCGGCTTCGAGCCGTGGGTCGGCGCCGAGGTGGAGTACTTCCTGCTGACCCGCAATGCCGACGGCAGCCTCGCAACCGCGGATACGGCCGACACCGCCGCCCAGCCGTGCTACGACGCGCGCGGCGTCACCCGGATGTATGACCACCTGACCGCGATCTCCAGCGCGATGAACCAACTGGGCTGGTCCAACTACGCCAACGACCACGAGGACGGCAACGGACAGTTCGAGCAGAACTTCGAGTTCGCCGACGCCCTGACGACCGCCGACCGCGTGGTGACGCTGCGCTACCTGCTGTCGATTATCGCCGCCGAGCGCGGCATGTTGGCCACCTTCATGCCCAAACCGTTCGCGGACCGGACCGGCAGCGGGCTGCACCTGCACCTGTCGTTGACCAGCGCGGGCACACCCGTCTTCCCCGCTGACCCGGACGATCACGACGAGCGTGGCCTGGGACTCTCGCCGACCGCCTACTCCTTCATCGGCGGCATCCTCGAACACGCCTGCGCGCTGCAGGCCGTCGTCGCGCCAACCGTCAACTCCTACAAGCGAACCGGCGCGACCTCGACGGCCTCGGGCGCATCGTGGGCGCCGCGCACCCCAACCTACGGCGGCAACGACCGCACCCACTACATCCGCGTTCCCGACTCTCAACGCGTCGAACTGCGGGGCGGCGACGGCTCTGCCAACCCGTATCTCGCCATCGCCGCCGCGCTGGGCGCCGGGATCGACGGCATCAAGCGCAGCACCGACCCGGGAGCGGTGGGCGCGGTCGCCGATGGGCGTTCGGCGCTGCCGCCGACGTTGCTGCATGCCGTCGACGAGCTGGAGGGTGACCCCGTGGTCGCCGGGGTCCTCGACGCCGCCGGCGAGGGGGGGCGCGTCTCTTCGTATTTCGCGAATGTCAAGCGCGAGGAGTTCTTCTCCTACCACAGCGCCGTCACGCCGTGGGAGATCGACCAATACCTGACCGCCTTCTGACACGACGACCGAGAGGGACGAGCCATGTGCGGAATCGTGGGACTGCACCTGCGTAATCCGGAGCTGCACCCCCGGCTGGGGGAACTGCTGACCGGCATGTTGTGTGAGATGCAGGACCGGGGTTCCGATTCGGCCGGGGTCGCGGTCTACGGCGACCCGACCTGGTCGCCTGCCGGCCGCGGCTGCGTGTCGCTGCTGGATGTGGATGCCACCGCTTCGGAGGTGGCGTCGGCGGTGCGAGCCGAGCTTGGCTCCGATGTGACGGTGACGCCGGTCGACGTGACGTACCTGCTGTCGTCGGACGTCGACCCGGAGGCGCTCCTCGCCGCGGTCAAGGCGGCCTACCCCGAGGCGCTCATCGCCGGCTTCGGCACCGACCTCGCCGTGCTCAAGGGTGTCGGCCACCCGCGGCGGCTGTCGGACTCGTGGGGCCTGACAAAGGCGCAGGGCTGGCAGGGCGTCGGGCACACCCGGATGGCTACCGAGTCAGCGGTCACCCCGTCGGGAGCCCACCCCTATGCCGTCGGCCCCGACCAGTGCCTGGTGCACAACGGCTCCTTCGCCAACCATGCCACCATCCGACGCGACCTGCGGGCCGCGGGCGTGCAGTTCGACAGCGAGAACGACACCGAGGTGGGCGCCCGGTTCGTCGCCAAGGAACTGGCCGACGGACGAGACGTCGAGGCGGCGCTGAAGGAGTTGTGCGCCACCTTCGACGGCTTCTACACGCTGCTGGTCTCCAACCACGACTCCTTCGCCGTCGTGCGCGACGCGATCGCCTGCAAGCCCGCGGTCATCGCCGAGACCGACGACTGGGTCGCGATGGCCAGCGAGTATCGCGCGCTGGCCGGCCTGCCCGGTGTCGAGAACGCCAAGATCTGGGAGCCCGAGCCGGAGGTGGTCTACGCATGGACGAGATGAATCGGAGGGCAGCAGCGATGCGACCCGGGAATCATCTCCTCACGCTGTCGACCACGTTTGACCTGAGCACCACACCGCTGCGCGAAGTGAACCAGGCACTGCATGCGCCCGGACTGGCCGGTGAGTTCGTGATCGAGCGTCACGCGGGCGCGCATAACGTCGCGGTGGGCCTCGACGCCCCGGTGCAGGTGACCGTGCAGGGCCATGTCGGCTACTACGCCGCGGGCATGAACCAGCAGGCCGAGATCACCATCAACGGCAACGCGGGCACCGGCGTGGCCGAGAACATGATGAGCGGCACGGTCTGGGTCAAGGGCAACGCGTCACAGTCCGCGGGTGCCACCGCGCACGACGGCCTGCTAGTGATCGAGGGCAATGCCGCTGCGCGTTGCGGCATTTCGATGAAGGGCGTCGACATCGTCGTGGGCGGCAGCATCGGACACATGAGCGCGTTCATGGCGCAGACCGGACGCCTCGTCGTCCGTGGCGACGCCGGCGAGGCACTCGGCGACTCGATCTACGAGACGCACATCTACGTCCGCGGGTCCGTCGCCTCCCTCGGCGCCGACTGCGTCGCGAAGCAGATGCGGCCCGAGCACCACGAAGAGCTCGAATCGCTGCTCAAGGCAGCGGGTTTCGAGGCCGACGACACGTCGGCATACACGCGCTACGGCTCGGCCCGCGCGCTGTACCACTTCCACGTCGACAACGCGTCGGCCTACTGATGGCTTCTACCAGCGAGGATCGGGCGCGACTGGGTCTGCGCGAGTCCGCCACCTTCGACCGGGCGACCATCGCCGCCATCCAGCGGGCCGCCGAGAGCGGCATCTACGACATCCGCGGTTGGGGCGCCAAACGGCGCCTCCCGCACTTCGACGACCTGCTGTTCCTCGGCGCGTCGATGTCACGCTATCCGCTTGAGGGCTACCGCGAGAAGTGCGGCACCGACGTCGTCGTCGGCGACCGGCATGCCAAAGCGCCGCTGCACCTGGACATTCCGGTCACCATCGCCGGGATGTCGTTCGGTGCGCTGTCGGGCCCCGCCAAGGAGGCACTCGGGCGCGGCGCCAGCGAGGTCGGCACCTCGACCACCACCGGTGACGGCGGCATGACGGTCGAGGAACGCGGTCAGAGCAAACACCTTGTCTACCAATACCTTCCGTCACGATACGGGATGAACCCCGACGACCTGCGCAAGGCCGACGCGATCGAGGTCGTCCTCGGCCAGGGCGCGAAGCCGGGTGGTGGCGGCATGCTGCTCGGGCAGAAGATCTCCGAGCGCGTCGCGGGTATGCGCACCCTGCCGCAGGGCATCGACCAGCGCTCGGCGTCCCGGCACCCGGACTGGACCGGGCCCGACGACCTCACCATCAAGATCAACGAGTTGCGCGAGATCACCGACTGGGAAAAGCCGATCTATGTCAAGGTCGGCGCCACCCGGACGTACTACGACGTGAAGCTCGCCGTGCACGCCGGCGCCGACGTCGTCGTGGTGGACGGCATGCAGGGCGGCACCGCCGCCACTCAGGACGTCTTCATCGAGCACGTCGGCATCCCCACCCTGGCCGCCGTCCCGCAGGCGGTCCAGGCGCTGCAGGAACTGGGTGTGCACAGAAAGATTCAGCTGATCGTCTCCGGCGGCATCCGCAGCGGAGCGGACGTCGCCAAGGCCATGGCGCTCGGCGCCGACGCCGTCGCCATCGGCACCGCCGCGCTGATCGCCCTCGGCGACAACCACCCGCGTTATGCCGTCGAATACGAGAAGCTCGGCAGCGCGGCCGGCTTCTACGACGATTTCCAGGACGGCAACGACCCGGCGGGCATCAGCACGCAGGACCCTGAACTCGCCGCCCGGTTCGATCCGGTGGAGGGCGGTCGCCGCCTGGCCAACTACCTGCGGGTGCTGACCATGGAGGCCCAGACCATCGCCAGGGCCTGCGGCAAGGCGCACCTGCTGCATCTCGAGCCCGAAGACCTCGTCGCCGTCACCATCGAGGCAGCGGCGATGGCGCGGGTACCCCTGGCCGGGACGTCCTGGATCCCGGGGGCAGGGCTGTGACTACCGAGACTGCCGACGTCGTCATCGTCGGCGGCGGCATCGAAGGGACCGCTGCGGCCTGGGCGTTGAGCCAGCGCGGGGTCACCGATGTTGTTGTCCTCGAACGCGATACCGTCGCCTCCGGGATGACCGGCAAGTCCAGCGGCATCGTCCGGTGCCACTACGGCGTCAGTTCCCTGGCGGCCATGGCGACCGTCGGGCTGGAGGTCTTCGAGAAGGCCGAGGAGATCTTCGGCACCGACGTCGGCTTCCGCCAGACCGGCTACGTCGTGGGCGTGGGCGAAGCCAACGTCGAGTCGCTGCGCAAGAGCCTCGCCGCCCAGCGGGCCGTCGGAGTCCAGACCGAGGAGATCGAGCCGTCCGAGGTGGCGGACATGTGGCCGTTCGCCGACCTGTCGCCGTTCGCCGCGTTCGGCTGGGAGGCCCGCGGTGGGTACGGCGACGCCTATCGGACCGCCCAGGCGTTCGCCGTCTCGGCGCGCGCGGCCGGTGTCCGGGTGCGACAGGGCGCCGCCGTGACGGGGCTCGTTCTCGACGGCGGCCGCGTCACCGGGGTGCGGCTGGTCGACGGAAGCGAGATCTCGGCGGGCACCGTGGTCGTCGCGACCGGAGTGTGGACCCGGCCTTTTCTGGAGCCGTACGGGGTCGACGTGCCGATCCGGGTGCACCGCGAAGCGGTGGTGATGATCTCCCCCGGCGTCGAGGTCGACCATCTGCCCGTATTCTCCGACCTCGTCTCGTTGCAGTACGTCCGCCCGGAGGTGGGCAGCCCGGGAAACAGCGCGATCCTGTTCGGCAACAGCGACCTGCAGGACGCCGGGTCGGCCGATCCGGATGATTACCTCAACCGTGCCGAGGAGGCGTTCATCGACCTCACCGTCGACAAGGTCGGCACCCGGTTCCCGGGCTTCACCGACGCGGCGATCACCAGCAGCTACGCCGGGTGCTACGACGTCACGCCGGACTGGAACCCGGTGATCTCTACGACGGACATCGACGGCCTTGTCGTGGCCGCCGGGTTCAGCGGCCACGGGTTCAAGATCTCCCCCGCCGTCGGCCGCCTGGTCGCCGACCTCGTCGTCGACGGACACAGCGCGGACCCACGCATCCCGGAGACCGACTTTCGTCTCTGCCGGTTTGCCGACGGCGAGCTGCTGAAGAGCCCCTACCCGTATGTCGGCGCGGGTGAGATGCGTTGAGGCCTACGGTGAACTTGTGACCGACGTGCCCCTTCTCCGCAACCAGTCCGGCACCGCCCGGGACCGGGATCCGCATGAGCCGGTCGAGTTGGAATTCGAAGCCGCGATCGGGCGCAACGTGCGGCAACTACGTCAGCAACAAGGGCTCTCGGTGTCGTACATGGCCGCCCGCGTCGGCATTTCCAAGGCAATGATGTCGAAGATCGA
>JAOPWF010000539.1 GCA_025965815.1 Mycobacterium sp. | reverse complement strand
CCATGGGTCCCTCAGATGCTCGAACACGTCCGCACCGACGAGGCAGTCGAATGGCGCCTCCTCAGGCCTCCCTTCGGCCAAAAACGATTCAACGTCGGCCACGACGACCCTGTCGAGACGGGTTTCCGCCGTTCGTGCGTACGCGGGATCTAGCTCGACACCGACCACCAACGCACCGTTGCGCGCCTTCAGAGCCGACCCTAACGCCCCGGCGGAGCACCCGAGCTCCAGGATGCGACGGACCGACGTCGGTACCAGCGCCTGCACGTCGGGTCGAGGGGTCTCGTAGCCATGTTCCCGGCGTCTGCGGAGGTCGGCATCGGCCTCGACGCTTTGGTGGGAACTCATTCGGGCAATCCTACCCTTCCCTCTAGATGATGAGCGAGCGTTCGCAACGTCCCACGCAGCCGGTTTTGGGGCAGAATCCCGCCTCCTTGTCAGAGGAGGGCGAGGTGGCGATCCGCGGTGGCGCAATTCGCGTGGTGGGGTACGTGATCGGCATACTCATCTCGCTCGCTGCGGCCACGATTCTCGTACGTCACCTGGGGATCTCGGGTTTCGGCCGCTACATCACGGTCATTTCTTTGATCGCTCTCGTCGGTGGCGTCACCGAGGCTGGAATTGCCGTCTATGGTATCCGCGAATACGGGACGCGTGATGAACCGGACCGACGTCAGTTGATGGCCGATCTCCTTGGAATGCGACTGACGCTGACACTCGTAGGCGTTGCCGCGGCCGTGTGCTTCGGCCTTCTCGTGGGCTACGGCGACGTTCTGGTTGTGGGCACCGTTCTGGCGGGTGCCGGCCTCTTGGTACAGGTCACCGCAGACGTCCTGTCGATACCTCTCCAGGCAACGCTGCGCCTCGGGCGTCTGACGGTCGTCGAGCTCACCCGTAGGCTCCTTGCGCTTGCACTTATCGGCGTTCTGGCGGCCGTCGGAGCGAGCCTCCTGCCATTCCTCGCGGTACCGGTCGCGGCATCAGCGGGGGCCCTCGCTCTGCTCGCCTTGATGGTCCGAGCGTCACTCACCATCAGGGCCAGCTTCGATCGGCGGCGGTGGCGGGCGCTGTTCGCCGAGACGCTTCCGTTCGCGATGGCGATGTCGATCGGGGCAGTGTACTTCTACGTCACGATCATCGTGATGTCGGTGATCGCCAGTGAACTGCAGACGGGCTTCTTCGGTACCTCGTTTCGGGTCACGCAGGTCGCCCTCGCAATCCCGGCTCTTGCGCTCACGGCCATCTTTCCGTTGATCACCCACCATCGCGAGGGGCCAGACCCTGAGCTGGGAGACAAGATGGGGAAGGTATTCGACGTCGCCATAATCCTTGGCGTTTGGATGTCGCTGGCGATGGCGCTCGGTGCGAGTTTCATCATGGACGTGATCGCCGGGCATCGGGGCAATGGCGCGGTCACGGTACTGCGGATACAGGGGCTGGTTCTGACGGCCAGCTTCGTTTCAGCGTCGAGCATGTTCGGCCTCCTCGCACTGCGGCGCTATCGCCCCATGCTCATAACCACCTCCTCGGCGCTCGTACTCAACGTCGCTCTCGGTCTAATACTGATCCCGCCGCTTGGGGCGCGCGGTGGCGCGATCGCTGATGTTGTGACCGAGATCCTGGTCGCTTTGGGTCTCACGGTTACGCTCATTCAGTCCCTTCCGCGGCACGGCCTGACGCTCGCGGCGATCCCCTCCGTGATTTTCGCGGCTGCACTGGCGGCGGCCGTGTGGCTGATACCGGTGGGCTCAGTCGCACACGTCCTCCTCGCCACTGGCGTGTACTTCGGCGTGTTGCTCGCGCTGGGCACTCTTCCCGACGAGGTGATTCGCGCCGCGCGTCGGGTGCGCGCGCAACGCGCACCCACCTAGCGTAGATCGGCCGCTCAGCCGTCCTTGCGCCAGTACACGCCCGTCCAGTCCACTGTGTGAATCTCCTCCGAGACGCCGTGGGCGTCGCGAAAGTCATTGACCGCCTGCTTGCAGCCCGCGACTGCGCCGTAGTCGTCGATCAGCGCGTAGCCGCCACCTTCAAGACGCGGATATAAGTTCTCGAGCGCGATGAGCGTCGACTCGTACATGTCTCCATCGAGGCGAATCAGCGACCAGCGCTGATCCTGGAGTGTCGGCAGTGTGTCGCGAAACCAACCTGGCAGGAATCGAACTCCGTCGTCGAGAACGCCGTAGCGCTCAAAATTGCGCTTGACCTCGTCTTCACTCACGACGAGATAGTCGACCGTGTGGTGACGGTCGCCCGCGTCGACCGGGTAGCTCTCAACGTCGGGCGGGGGAAGTCCGGCAAATGAGTCGGCCACCCACACTGTGCGGTCCTCCTCGCCGTGGGCCTTCAGCAAGGCTCGCATGAATATCGTGGCGCCGCCTCGCCAAACACCGGTCTCGATCATGTCGCCGGGCGTCCCCCCCGCGATGATCTCCTCAATGCAACGCTGCAGGTTGGTCAGGCGCTCCCATCCGATCATGGTCATACCGTTCGCCGGCCAGTCGCGGCCGATTAGACGCTCGCCGCGCTCCTGCTCGGGCACCAGCTCGATGCGAACGCGACCGCCGCGCCGGGGAACGGCTCTGGTCGTCGTCGGTCCCAGCAGATCGAGAAGACTCAGCTTCAACAGCTCACTGAAGGAGCCGTCGCGAGCACTTAGCAGACTGGCAGAGCTCTCCGGCATCAGCCGCCGGCCCGCGGGCGGTGAGGAGTCATCAGGTCGATTGGCAGCTCGCGCAGTCTTTGGAGGAGTTCACTCTCGGGTGCCGGCTCATGACGCCGCTCCATCTCCTCCACGAATGACCGGACATCGCCCATGAACCATCTATTTGCGGCCCTTAGCTCCTCGTCGTCCCAGTTCCACCAGGAAAGAGCGAGTAGACGTCGCCGCAGATCGCTGTCGAAGCGGTAGCGGACGATCTCGGCGGGGTTGCCGACTATGACCGCGTAAGGGGGGACGGATTTGCTGACGAGAGTTCCTGCGCCGATCACGGCGCCGTCCCCCACCAGCACGCCCGACAAGACGATGGCGCCGATGCCAATCCATGCGTCGTTGCCGATCATAGTGGTGCCCTTGTCTATCGCCTCCTCGCGATTTCCCTTGGACGGTTCAAACAGCTGTGCTTTGAATGGAAACGTGCTTGCGCGGGACATGACATGCTCGCTGCCGGCGAGGACACGGGCTTCGCGGTGAATGCTGCAGAAGCCGCCCACCTCGATGCGCGCCCCTTCCATGTAGATATGAAATGTGTCCGTGCCGTAGCCGTATGTGTGGCGCCCAATTGCTACACCCGGCGGCAGAATGGGGTTTCGGAGCGGGACGCCGATACGGCGAAGGGCATCGTTGATCTTGCGGCGGCGTTGCCAGTTCATCGCTTGGCGAGTATACGGTCGCTGTGCGTGCGCACCATGCGAGCGCGATAAGCCGCAGGGCCCGTCACATCCGGGACACAATCCTTTGAGCAAGCGCCGTCCACGAGTAGCGTGCGCCCGCCGAAATTGCCTCTTCGCGCGCATGTTGATACCGACTGTCGTCGTCGATCAGTTCTCGCACGACCCCTGCCCATACAGCCGGATCGTCGCCTTCGACGTATCGCGCTCCCACTCCACCCGTCTCCCGCAGGCTCGGAAGACTTCGTACGACGGCCGGCACTCCGCAAGCCATGCTCTCGGCGACTGGCATGCAGAAGCTCTCATGTTGCGAGGGCAGAACGAAGATTCGGGCTCGCCGATAGATGTCAACCATGCGCCCGTGTGCAACGTGATAATCGAAGAGGATTGACTGCCCCTCCGGCAAGTTCGCGATTCGCGCGAGGAGCTGCCGATGCGTATCTGGATCGACCGCGGGGTCTCCGACCAAGCGTAGATGAGGCCGCGGAGCCGGTAGGGCAAGCCACGCGTCGAGCAGCAGGTCGTGCCGCTTGTGGGCATAGAAATCCGCGACGCACAAAATCTCGTGGCCCGCCACTGCGGCCGGCGAGAAAATGCTCCGATCAACGCCGAGGGGTGCGACGTCGCAGGGCCGCCCCGTAGACGCTGATACCAACTCGGCCATGGAGCGAGAGGGGGCAACCAGGTAGGCAGCGTCGCGAGCCGTGCGGCGAACGGCCCGCCGGCGCAATCTGTTCGCGAGCCCATCGGTCTCGTACATCACGGAATTCCCCAGCAGACAGATGACGCGAGGACCCGGTGGTCGCGGCAGGATGCCTGACATGCTGATGACCGCATCGCACCGTTCCCGCTCGACGAGGTTACGCAGCCACACGGCCTGCCACAGGGTGCGTCGGAGCAAATCTGCCCGAGCGGCCGGTCGCAGCTCTATGCACCTGACAGCCGGATCGTCGGCGAGCTCGCGCGCCACGATTGAACCGCGACGAGTGACGACGAGCGCAGCGAAGACATCCGGTTGCTGAGCGAGATGACGAGCCAGGTGGACAGTGGCATACGCCGTGCCACCAAAACGCGCTGCGAGCGCATCGATGAGCACCCGGTGCCCCGCGCCGGCACCGCTCGAGGCGACGATCGCTTCACGGCCTGATCGTCGTACGTGGCGGTTAAGCATGAACTTCATGCGCGCTCGAAGCGCGACTCTCGCTAACTTGGCGGTCAGAGCCGTTCGCGCAACGTGCTGTTCGTAGTATCGCGCCGCAGAAAGGTGAAACGCCTCGATAGTGCGCTGGGACTTACCACTGGCTCCTGTGCTATGGCGCGCGTGCGCGTCAACACATAGCATCACGTCCCATTCTTGCCGTCTGAGTCGCCGGCAGAGGTCAGCATCCTCCCAGTACATCCAGTAACCCTCGTCGAAGCCGCCGACCTGCTCGAACGCGCGACGCCGGATCAGCATGCACGCGCCGGAGACCCAGTCGACCGTCCTGGAGCGAGCGCTGAGCGCCGCCGATACCTGTCTCGGCGGCGCTCCCGCCGTACGACGAAGCGCACGGGTCGCGACCGACGAGCGGCCAAGTATGCCGGTTCGAAGCGAGGGGAACGACCGTGCCGAGAGCTCGATCTCACCCTGGGCGTCCCAGATGCGTGGACCAATCGCTGCGACAGTGGAATTCTCATCGGCGAGCGTACGCATGCTCTCACACGCGGTATCGGACAACACCAGATCAGCGTTGAGGAAGATCACGTAGTCGCTCTGCGTCATGCGGGCACCAAGGTTGCACGCGGCGCCGAAGCCGAGATTGCGTGGCGCGTGGTGTACCCGCCAGTGTTCGTCCCGCGTTGGGGGTTTGAGGGCATCAGCTGGTGGTGAGTTGTCGATCACCACGATCTCCTGACACCTGCTGGTCTGCCGCATGAGCGCCGCCAGACAAGCGGCTAAGCGCTCCGGGGTCCGGTAGTGAACGACGACGGCGGCGACCGAGCCGCTTGCGTTGAGGTCCATGGTGAGCGAGACGATACGGAGCCTGTCAAGCGTAAGGACTGTGCTGTCGCAGCGCCGCTCGAAAGAGGGCGCCAAACTCGGCGATCCCGTCGCGTGCCGCGTCACGCCGCGCTGGCAGCATCATGGCGTAAAGTCCAATCCTGATCAGAGCATGGATGGCGATTACGGCGCGGGCCACCGCCACGGTCCGTGGTCCTCGAGTTTCGAACCACCTGAGCTCGAACGTGACGCGGCTGTTCTGGCGGAAGGCACCGGCGCTAGCAGAGCTTGCGCCCCCGCCTCCAAGGTGAGTCGCACAGGCGAGCGGCTCAAGCCACACCTCAAGCCCGCGCTCGTGAGCTTGGCGAGCCCATTCGACGTCCTCCCCGTACATAAATCCGGCTTCAGGCAGGTCGCCCACGTCCCGGCGGGCAAGGCAAAAGGCGCCGCTAACCCAATCGACCCGGTGTGCCTTGCGATAGTGCCTCGGACTAGCCGACACGGTCAGCGGGAGTCGTGACGAGAGCGGCAGCCGGTGCAGGAGCACGGCCACTCCGAGGTTTCGCAGCAGCGAGGGAAAGGCTCCTGTGGAAGGTTGCGGGCGTCCGGCCGCGTTGCGCAGTCGACCGCCCACCAGTCCAATTCGAGAGTTGCTGTCCGCGCGGCGCACGAGATGGTCAACGGCGCCAGCATCTGGAAAGGCATCACTGTTGATGAGGACCACGTAGCGACCCTGCGCCTGTCTCAGAGCAACGTTGTTGGCCGCTGCGAACCCAAGATTGTGTCTGAGCGGAATGATCATCGCCTCGGGAGCCGTGGCCTCGATCCGGCGGAGGGTGTCATCTGTCGAAGCATTGTCAACAACCATCAGACGGGCGCTGTGCTCTGCCACGCTCTTCTGTACCGCATTGAGGCACCGCTCGATGATCTTCTCGTTGTTGAAGGTCACGACGATTAGTGACACGTCAATCTGCTCCGCCTCTAATGACAAGCGAGTAGGAGGCGCCGAGGGCCCCACGTGAAATCGAGTCGAAGGCCGCGGCGCGCTCATGTCGTCCATGATCGACTAGAACAGCGTCTCTTGGTCAGGTCTCGGTTTGTCACGTCGCCGTCGCGCGGCTCCCGCCGCCCCGACCGCCGCAGCGCCAATAACGAGACCAGCAGCGGCGCCCCCGGCAGCCCATTCACCGGTGTGGCCACCACCGACCTTGCTCGAGCTCGTTGCGGGAACGATGGTTTCATAGCGAGGCGCATTGGTTGAAGCCACGGCCCCGCGTTGGATTGCTGTCAGGGCCCCTACCTCTACGTCATCGATATTGAAGTGCGACGTTCCACGAGACATCACCTGAAATGCGACGATGCCCAACGTGCCCTCGCGTTGCGGAACCCAAGTCACTGCCAGACGTTTCCATCCACGTGCGCCAGCAGCGGTGGCTCCAACCGCGACGTCCTGCGG
>JAOPWF010000528.1 GCA_025965815.1 Mycobacterium sp. | reverse complement strand
ATGCGCCGGTGGCCGGACTGTGATCGACCGGGTAAATAGGTGGCTGGGTTGAAACGGGGTGCCGAGTGCGGGTGAAGTTTGACTCCTACCGGCTCTTGCGGCGGTCCGATTCTGACCGGCGTGCGCGCGGTGCGCAGCGGCGACATCCCGACTTGACGTTTGAACGCGTTGCTGAACCCGTTCGGCGAGGAGTAGCCGAGTGCCAACGCCAACGCCCCCGACTCGGGTATCGCGGTCGCGAAGGACGCGCTGCGCCAGCTGCACACGCCAGGCGTTCAGGTAGGTCAGTGGCGGAACGCCGGCGAGGACGCGAAACCGTTCGGCGAATGAAGTCCGCGACATCGACGACGCGGGGTCCAGTTCGTCTAGCCGCCAGGGTCTTCCGGGCTCGGCGTGCATCGACTGTGGGGCGGGACGGAGGCGTCGGTGAGCGCCCGTAGCCAGCCCGGCGGCAATTCGCAGGTCTGGGCGATATAGCCGCGCAGCACCTCCAGCAGCAGCAGCTGGGCGTGCTGGTGGATCGCGAAGGTGGCGCCGATCCGGTATTCGGTGACTTCGTCGAGGTCACCTGGAGGCGTGTCGCCTAGCGTCAGCTGGCAGCGAACCCGGGACCGCACGCCCCCGGCCTCGACGAGGTCGATAACCTCGGAAAGGTGATCGCTCGGCATTCGTATTTTCGCGCCGAAGATGTGGGCTGACAACCATTTACAGTACGGATTGCCGCCGCCACAATGGATGGCATGACACATCACCAACACCCACTCGGGTCCGGGTTCAGCGCCGCGTCGACCGCGGCCGACGTCCTCAAGGGCATCGATCTGACTGACCGCAACGTCATCATCACCGGCGGTCACTCGGGCATCGGACGGGAAACCACCCGCGCGCTGGGCGATGCCGGCGCCTCGGTGCTCGTCGGCGTCCGGAACCCGGACCGCGCCGCCACCGCACTGTCCGGCGCTATCGGCACCGCCGGCGTCGAACTCGACCGGCTCGACCTGCTCGACCCCGCGTCGATCGACGCGTTCGCCGCCCGCTACCGCGAATCCGGGCGGCCGCTGCACATCCTCATCAACAATGCCGGCATCGTGAGCCCCACACTGGGCCGCGACCCCGGCGGGTACGAGCTCCAGTTCGCCACCAACCACCTCGGTCACTTCCAGCTGACGCTGGGGTTGCTGCCAGCGCTGCGCGCCGCGGCTGGGGCTCGCGTGGTCACATTGTCCTCCTGGGCTCACCACTTCTCCGACATCGACTATGAGGACCCGCATTTCGAGCATCGCGCCTACGAATCGATGACCGCGCACGGCCAGTCGAAGACCGCCAACGCGTTGTTCTCCGTGGCACTCGATGCCCGGCTGGCCGGCGACGGCATCCGGGGCTACTCCCTGCATCCCGGGGGGATCGTCGCAACCAACCTCATCCCCTCTTTCAGCGACAGCGACAAACGGGCGATGAACCTGATCGACGCCGACGGCCGGCCCATCATCGACCCCGCCACCGATCGGAAGTCGCCCCAGCAGGGCGCCGCGACCAGCGTGTGGGCGGCAACCAGCCGGATGCTTGCCGACATCGGCGGAGTCTACTTGCAGGACAACGACATTGCGCCGCTCGACGACGGGGTAGCGGCCGATCCCAACATCGGCTCGGTTCCCGTGTCGAACACCGTCGGCGTCGCGCCCTACGCCGTCGATCCAGCGTCCGCGCAGCGGCTGTGGGAGCTCAGCGAACGGCTCACCGCCTGACTCGACGAGAAGCTAATAGGGGATCAGCGATCATCCAGTAACCCGAGTCCGCCGAGCCGGCGGAACATCAGAAGCGGACAGGATCGGCGATCCCAGGCCCGATGGCATAGATCACCGCGTCGCAGCGCTCGGTGGGTGGTGGCGGGTGACCTCCCGGGACCCGACGATGGCAACGGTCAGGCGATCACGCTCCGGGGTCACCGTGGTTCCCTGGCCGGGAGCCCTGACACCAACTCGGAATCGCCATGGATCTTGCCGTGCTTGGCAGCGCCACCAGGCGACCCGAGATCGACGAAGAACTGCCGTGCCGATTCGGTGAACACCGTGTGCTCGGATGGCAGATCGTCCTCGTAGCTGATTGCTTGGACCGGGCACACCGGCTCACAGGCCCCACAATCCACGCACTCGTCAGGATGGATGTACATCATCCTGGCGCCTTCATAGATGCAATCCACCGGGCACTCCTCGATGCAGGACTTATCGAGGATATCGACACATGGTTCAGCAACTACATAAACCATCAAGAGCCTCCTTCAGGTGTCGGTACGAATCCAAACAGACTTCGTGTTGAGGTAGTCATCGAGCGAGTCTGAACCTAGTTCTTTGCCCCAGCCGCTCATTTTGTACCCGCCGTATGGCACGGCAGGGTCGAATTCGTTGTATGTGTTCACCCACATGACGCCAGTTCGGATCGATTGAGCGACGCGATGTGCTTTGCTGACGTCTTGGGTCCACACGCCGCCGGCTAACCCGAAAGTGGTGTTATTCGCTCGTTCGATAACCTCATCTGTGCCATCGAACGGAATGACACACGCAACCGGCCCGAAGATCTCTTCTTGCGCTACACGCATCTCGTCTTGGACATCTGCGAAGACTGTAGGAGCTACAAAGTAACCTCGCGCCAAGTCGCCATCAAGCAAACGCCCGCCACCGGCAGTCGTCCGCGCCTCCTCTTTCACCCCGATGTCTAGGTAACCAGTGACTCGATTCAGCTGAGCCTCCGAGACGAGAGGGCCAATTTGAGTGCGGGAATCAACGCTGTTTCCGACCAAGAGGGATGCGGCATGACTGGACAGGCGCTCGACAAACTCGTCGTAAATTGGCCGTTGGACAAAGATTCGCGAACCAGAAGCGCAGTTCTGGCCAGAATTGAAGAAGACTCCGATACCGGCAGCGGCCACGGCACTTTCGATACGTGCATCCGCGAAGATAATATGTGGTGACTTGCCGCCCAATTCAAGTGACACGCGCTTCAGGTTTCCGGCTGCGGCGCGAACGATCTCCTGACCAGTGAACGAAGATCCTGTGAACGAAACCTTGTCCACAGCCGGATGTCCGCTGAGCGCAGCACCGGCAGTTTCTCCGAATCCTGTGACAATGTTCACCACACCGTCGGGAAGGTCGAGTTCCTGAAGAAGCTCACCGAATCTGAGGGGAGAAAGCGACGCCTCTTCGGCCGGCTTTAGCACCATCGTGCAGCCTGAGGCCAGAACAGGTGCTACCTTCCAAATGGTCTCTGTGAGTGGCGCGTTCCAGGGTATGATTGATCCCACTACACCAACTGGTTCCTTAAGGG
>JAOPWF010000524.1 GCA_025965815.1 Mycobacterium sp. | reverse complement strand
GATCCGGCACGTCGGCCCGACCGCGGCCAGGGCGCTGGCCACCGAGTTCGGCAGCCTGGAGGCCATCACGTCGGCCTCGGTCGAGCAGTTGGCGGCCGCCGAGGGCGTCGGTCCCACCATCGCCGCCGCGGTCACCGAATGGTTCACCGTCGACTGGCATCGGGCCATCGTCGACAAGTGGCGTGCGGCCGGGGTGCGGATGGCCGACGAACGCGACGTCAGCGTCGGGCGGACGCTGGAAGGCCTGTCGATCGTGGTCACCGGGTCGCTGCCCGGGTTCTCCCGCGACGACGCTAAGGAGGCCATCGTCGCGCGCGGCGGCAAGGCGGCCAGCTCGGTGTCGAAGAAGACCGCCTACGTGGTGGCCGGGGATTCGCCGGGCTCGAAGTATGACAAGGCCGTCGAGCTGGGGGTGCCGATCCTCGACGAGGACGGCTTCCGGGCGCTGCTGGAGAACGGCCCGGAAAGTGTCACGCCGCCGGACTGATCGGCGCGAAGGCGTGTTCCTCGATGTCGTCGCCGACGACGAGGGCGGTGCCGGCGGGGACCTCCCGCCACAGACCAGGCAGATCCACCAGCGGCTCGGAGACCACTGCCCGCGCACTGTCGCTGAAATGCGACAGCCGCTCGTTCTGCGGGTACAGCATCCGCAGCGAGGAAGCGTCTTCGCTGACGTACAGCGTGTTGGCCTCGTCGCCGCTGGCGTACCGCGCCGCATACAACCGCACGCCGTCGGTGACCCCGACCGTCATCTGCAGCGCGGGCTCGCGCACGCCGGCTGCCGTGGCCGTGGCTTCCACGAAGCCGGCCATTAGCGCCAGTCCCGCGATCGGGTCGTCGGCCAGACCAAAGGTGAGGGCGAGGTGGAAGAGCAGTTCGGAATCGGTTGACCCGGCGATGTTAGGGAACAGGTCGGGGTGAACCGCGATCAGCAGCTCTCGCCGCAACAGCCGGTAATGGGCCACGTAGCCGTTGTGCACGAACAACCAGTTCCGGTAGCGGAACGGGTGACAGTTGGTCTGCTGCACGGGCGTTCCGGTTCCGGCACGCACATGCGCGAGGAACAGCCGGCTCCGAATCTCGTTCGCGATCTCGAACAGATTCTCGTCGCCCCAGGCCGGTGTGATGCTGCGAAACAGCGCCGGCTCAGCACGACGGTCATACCAGCCCAGCCCGGTCCCGTCGCCATTGGGCAGTGCCATGTTCGGCGCGTGCCTGCGGCTTTGCTCGATCAGCGACCGCTCCGGATCATGCAGGAGCTCCCTGGGCGCTATCGGCGCCCCCAGATAGGCGACCCAGCGGCACACCGTGTTCCCCCTCGCGACACGTTCATCGTCGCATGCAGACCCCCGTCGGCCAGCCGCAACCGGGCTCGAATCAGCGCACGATCGTGGCGACGATCCCGGCCAGATAGCCCAGCCGCGCTACTTCCGACGGCCGGAAGTGCGGCCCGCCGGGACGGCCAAGGACCACTGCGGTGCGCGGATCGCCGAGCGGCGCGGCGGCCAGCGTGGTGTCCATGTCGCGCCATACCTGCGGCACCCAGTCCGCCGTCGCATCCAGCGCCTCGGCATGCTCGATCGGCAGCCATGGCGCGGTGCCCGCCTGCGTTTCGGGTGCACCCGGACTGCCGACGACGCGCTCCAGCCCGGACTCCGCCAGCCGAGTCACCGTGCACCAGCCCACCCGAAGGACGCGGGGTGCCTCGTCGGCGAGCACCTGCAGCTTGGCGTGCTTGCCGCGGGCGGCAGCGATGTGGTCGATCAGCTCCAGCTCGCGGTGCGCCTCCAGCAGGCCGGTATGCGGGCGGATGCTGTCCACCCGCACCCCGTTGAGGCCCTCGGCCGCGGTGATGAGCATGTCCGGCATCGCGCCGGGCGGCAGGTCGACGACCAGATCGTCGATCGCATACCCCGACGCCCGCTCGACCACGTCCAGGGACAGGATGTCGGCCCCCACCGACCCGAGCGCTACGGCAAGTGAGCCGAGACTGCCCGGCCGATCGTCCAGCTGGACCCGCAGCAGATACGAAGGCACGCGCACACTGTCGCACGGAGGGCAGGAAAGCGCTGGGGGACCTCCCGCCCGAAGGGCAGGGGCCGACCCGGGAAGTTGCACAGGCCCTGCCGCCGGGCATTCCGGCGGGATGGCCATGATGAGTGTTTGCGCGAAGAACGAGGGACCCGTCGGGCGGCCACCGGACTTGGCTAGGCTTTTAACTCGTGTCCCAGATCTCCCGAGACGAGGTTGCCCGGCTGGCCCGGCTGGCCCGGCTCGCCCTGACCGCTGGCGAGCTGGACAGCTTCTCCAGCCAGCTCGACGCGATCCTCGGGTATGTCAGCCAGATTCAGTCCGTCGACGTCACCGGCGTCGAGCCCACCGGCAACCCGCTCAAGGCCGTCAACGTCATGCGTCCGGACGAGATCGAGCCCAGCCTGACCCAGGAAGAGGCGCTCGGCCAGGCGCCCGCCGTCGTCGACGGCCGGTTCGCCGTCCCACAGATCCTCGGGGAGGAGCTGTGAGCGCCGCGTCCGATGACGTGATCCGCCTCGACGCGGCGACACTCGGCGCGATGATCGCCGCCGGGGAGGTGTCGTCCACCGAGGTGACCAAAGCGTGCCTCGCGCAGATTGAGCGGACCGACGAGCGACTGCATGCGTTCCTGCACGTCGCCGGCGAGCAGGCGCTCGCCGTGGCGGATCAGGTCGACGATGAGGTGGCCGCGGGCGTGGAGCTGGCCTCGCCGCTCACGGGTGTCCCGCTGGCCCTCAAAGACGTCTTCACCACGACGGACATGCCGACCACCTGTGGCTCCAAGATCCTGGAGGGCTGGCGCTCGCCGTACGACGCCACCGTCACCACCCGGCTGCGTGCCGCTGGAATCCCGATCCTGGGCAAGACCAACATGGACGAGTTCGCGATGGGCTCGTCAACCGAGAACTCGGCCTACGGCCCGACCCGCAACCCGTGGAACACCGACCGGGTGCCTGGCGGCTCGGGCGGCGGGAGCGCGGCGGCACTGGCCTCGTTCCAGGCGCCCCTGGCCATCGGCTCGGACACCGGCGGCTCGATCCGTCAGCCCGCCGCCCTGACCGCCACCGTGGGGGTGAAACCCACCTACGGCACGGTGTCGCGCTACGGGCTGGTGGCCTGCGCCTCCTCCCTCGACCAGGGCGGACCGTGCGCCCGCACCGTGCTGGACACCGCGCTGCTGCACCAGGTGATCGCCGGGCACGACCCGCGGGACTCCACCTCGGTCGATGCCGAGGTTCCCGACGTCGTCGGTGCCGCGCGGGCCGGCGCGACCGGCGACCTGCGTGGCGTGCGCGTCGGCGTGGTCAAACAATTGCGCGGGGACGGCTATCAGCCCGGCGTGCTGGCCTCGTTCAACACCGCCGTCGATCAGCTCACCGCGCTCGGCGCGGAGGTCGTCGAGGTCGACTGTCCGAACTTCGACCACTCGATGGCCGCCTACTACCTGATCCTGCCGTCGGAGGTGTCGTCGAACCTCGCACGCTTCGACGGCATGCGCTACGGCCTGCGCGTCGGAGACGACGGCACGCACAGTGCCGAGGAGGTGATGGCGCTGACCCGGGCCGCGGGATTCGGGCCAGAAGTCAAGCGCCGCATCATGATCGGGACGTACGCGCTGTCGGCGGGCTACTACGACGCCTACTACAACCAGGCGCAGAAGGTGCGCACGCTGATCGCCCGCGATCTCGACGAGGCCTACACCAAGGTCGATGTGCTGGTGTCGCCGGCGACACCGACCACCGCGTTCGCGTTGGGGGAGAAGGTCGACGACCCACTGGCGATGTACCTGTTCGACCTCTGCACGCTGCCGCTGAACCTGGCCGGGCACTGCGGCATGTCGGTGCCGTCCGGCCTTTCACCCGACGACAACCTGCCGGTCGGGCTGCAGATCATGGCCCCGGCGCTGGTCGACGA
>JAOPWF010000516.1 GCA_025965815.1 Mycobacterium sp. | reverse complement strand
AATAGCTCTGGGCGCCACACCCGGACACTTCAGTCGCCCGCGCCGCGGGTTCCGCGACAGTCCCGCTGCCTGACACCTCGCCCGTATCCGACTGCGGCTACGGCGGCGACTCATATTCAGGCGGGGTTCAGGATGCGCCGCCCATGCTTGGCGGCGGGTCTGTCGATGGAGGTGACCGCGATGCGCAAGCTCATCATCGGTTTTATGGCCGCGGTCGCTTTGGCCGGCTGCGGTTCGAATGGCTCGACGTCGGCCCCGCCCGGGACGCCGACACCTGTCGACGCCGGCACCCCGACACCGGATCGGGCGCCACCCGCATGGACGGTCCCGTTGGCGCAGAATCCCTACGCCCCCAAGGTCGATGCCGCCCAGTTCACCGACAAGATCACCAACCGGTACTTCACCCTCGTTCCCGGAACCGTGATGGTCTACGAAGGAAAGCGGGACGGGGCGCCGCTGCGGATCGAGCTCACGGTGACCACCGAGACGAAGGACATCATGGGGGTGCGCACAGTCGTGGTGCGGGACATCGTCTCCGGGGCGCTCGATGAGCGCACGACGGACTGGTACGCACAGGACGCAGCGGGCAGTGTGTGGTATTTCGGCGAGGACACCAAGGAGTACACCAACGGTGTCGTATCGAGCACCGCGGGTTCGTGGGAGGCCGGCGTCGACGGCGCGCTGCCCGGCATCATCATGCAGGCCAAGCCGGTACAGGGACAGGCGTACCGACAGGAGTACCGGCCGACGCACGCGGAGGACGTGGCCATGATCAAGCAGCTCGGCGCTTCGGCCGAGGTGCCGGCGGGCAAGTACACCGACGTGCTGGTGACCAACGATCGAGACCTACTCGACCTCAACAAAGACGAAGACAAGTACTTCACACCAGGCGTCGGGCTCGTCAAGCTCGGCGGGTTCGTGAACGGTCACCGAGAAGAAGTGTGGCTGGTCTCCATCCTGGCCCCGAAGTGAACGAGCGGTCCGGCCCAGTGCTGGAAGCCGTTGGGCTGTACCACATTTACCGCGAGGCCGACGTCGAGACCATCGCCCTTCGGGGCGCGGGTTTGACCCTCGAGCCCGGCACGTGGACTTCCGTCATGGGACCGTCGGGAAGCGGCAAGAGCACGCTCGTTTATGTGCTGGCCGGGCTCATCGAGCCCACTGGAGGAGCCGTGATGGTCGACGGGAACGACCTCACACGCCTGCCCCCGCCCGCCCGGGCCCGCTGGCGCAGAGAGCGGGTGGGCGTCGTGCTGCAACGGGAGAATCTTCATCCGCTCCTCAACGTCGCCGAGAACATCGAGCTGCCACTGCGCCTGGATGGGCGCGGACGCAATCAGATTCAAGCCAGAGTCGACCAGCTCCTCGACGAGGTCGGCCTCGCCGACCGGCGCACCCACCGCGGAGGACAGGTGTCCGGCGGCGAATCGCAACGGGCAGCCATCGCCGTCGCCCTGGCGCCGCAACCACACGTGCTGCTGGCCGACGAGCCGACCGGCGAGCTGGACGAGTCAACGGCCGCAGGCGTTCTCGACCTCCTTGCGACGCTGAAGGTCCGCGAGGGCGCCAGCATTCTGACGGTGACGCACAACCCGCAGGTCGCGGAGCGCGCGGACCGGCGACTCACCATGCGCGACGGCGAGATCCTCGATGCCACCTGAAGCGCCGGCCATCGAGGCGCTCGAAGTGACCCGGACTTACCGACGGGGTGGACACGAGGTTCGAAGCGTCGACAACGTCTCACTCGCCGTCGACCGGGGTGAAGTCGTGGCGGTAACCGGCCCTAGCGGCTCAGGTAAGAGCACCTTCCTGTACCTGCTCGGCGGACTCGACGCACCGGACGAGGGACACGTGCGGGTGAGGGGCGTGGACTGGGCGTCGCTTCGGGGCGCCGCACGCGCCCGATTTCGCCGGCGAATGTGCGGTTTCATGGTCCAGGGTCTGGCTCTACTCCCACAGGCGACGGCTGCGGAGAACGTCGAAGTGCCCTTGCTGCTCGACGGCGTCGATGCGACGGCACGCGGTCGCCGTGTGGCGGAAGCGCTTGAGCGAGTGGGACTCGCGGAGCATTCGGTCAAGCTGACCGACCAACTTTCCGGTGGCGAGCAGCAACGGGTGGCCCTAGCGAGAGCGCTTATGGCCCAACCCGCCGTCGTCCTGGCCGACGAACCGACGGGCAGCCTCGACTCGGCGACCGCTCAAGACGTCGTCCGGCTACTCGTTGCCACCGCGCGGGAGCGCGGTGCTGCGGTGGTCCTGGTGACCCACGATCCTGCGATCGCAGCGCATGCCGATCGTGTGGTCACGCTGCATTCAGGGCGGCTGCAGGCGGGGATGTCGGCCGAGGAAGCCCCAGGAACGGGCCCATGATTCGCTGGCTCACCGCGCGCACGATCTGGCGCGCGCCGAGACGTCTCCTGCTCGGCACCCTCGGGGTTGCGTTTCCTGTCGCGATGCTTGCGGCGACCTTGCTCTTCGTCGATGACGCCGGCCACGCGATGACACGGGTTGCGCTACAACCGGTCCAGGTCGAGATGCGCTTATCGGCGCCGCGGCGGCAGTTGTTTCTGGAATCGTGGCATTCGTCGCTG
>JAOPWF010000474.1 GCA_025965815.1 Mycobacterium sp. | reverse complement strand
GGCCGCGAGGTGTGGAACACCTACGGCCCGACCGAGGCTACGGTGGTGGCGTGCGCGGCCAAGCTGCAGCGCACCGGACCGGTCAGCATCGGGCTGCCGCTACCCGGCTGGGATCTGGCGGTCGTCGACAAGAACGGCGCGCCCGTCCACAACGGCGAAGTGGGCGAACTGGTGATCGGCGGCGTGGGGCTGGCGCGCTACCTGGATCCGGACAAGGACTCCGAGCAGTACGCGCCGATGCCGACGTTGGGGTGGAGCCGCGCCTACCGCAGCGGCGACCTGGTGCGGCTGGAACCGGACGGCCTGATGTTCCAGGGTCGCGCCGATGACCAGGTCAAGGTCGGCGGTCGACGTATCGAACTCGGCGAAGTGGACTCCGCGCTGGTGCATCTCCCGGGTGTCAGCGGCGGCGCGGCCGCGGTACGCCGCACGGTCAGCGGCACGCCGCTGCTGGTCGGCTACATCCTTGTTTCGGCTGCCAGCACCGACCCCGACTTCGACGTCGCGGCCGCCCGCAAGACGCTGTCCGAGACGCTTCCCGCCGCCCTGGTACCGCGGCTGGTGCTCGTCGACGCGCTGCCCACCCGCACCTCCGGCAAGGTCGACCGCGACGCGCTGCCCTGGCCGCCACCGGGCGAGGACAAGGACGACGCCCCGGACCTGGGCGGCACCATGGGCTGGCTGGCCGGCTTGTGGCGCGACGTGCTCGCCGCACCGGTCGACGGCCCGGAAGCCGACTTCTTCGCCCTCGGCGGCGGGTCGCTGTCGGCGGCCCAGCTGGTCGCCGCGCTGCGGCAGCGCTACCCACAGGTCACGGTCGCCCAGCTCTATGACCACCCACGGCTGGGGTCGCTGGCCGGATTCCTCGACGACCTCGCGCCCGCGGTCAGGGTGGAGCCCCGCGACGTCAAGCCCACGCCGCCGCTGACCCAGATCGGCCAGGTGGCGCTCGCGCTGCCGCTGGCCACGCTGACCGGACTGCAGTGGGTGACCTGGCTGGCGCTGCTGAACAACATCGTGGCGAAAGCCGCCGACCATCCGCCGTGGGCGGTGTCCGTCGGCTGGTGGTGGATCGTCGCCGCGTTCGTCGCGTTCATCACCCCGCTCGGGCGGATGGGCATCGCGGTACTGGGTGCGCAGATCCTGCTCAGCGGCCTGGAACCGGGCACCTACCGGCGGGGTGGACCGGTGCATCTGCGGGTGTGGATCGCCGAGCGGCTGGCGGAGGCCAGCGGAGCCGAGAACCTGGCGGGGGCACCGTGGATGGTGTACTACGCCCGTGCGTTGGGTAACGAGGTCGGCAAAGGCGTTGATCTGCATTCGGCGCCACCGGTGACCGGGATGCTCACCCTGGGACACCGCAGCTCTATCGAGCCGGAGGTCGACCTGTCCGGGCACTGGATCGACGGCGACCTGTTCCACGTCGGCAGGATCACCATCGGCAATGACTCGACGATCGGTGCCCGCACCACCCTGTTGCCCGGGGCGGTGGTCGGCAAGAACGCCGACGTCGCGGCCGGTTCGGGTGTGGTCGGCAAGGTGAAGAACGGCCAGTACTGGAAGGGTTCCCCGGCGGTGAAGTCGGGCAAGGCGCGGCATCCCTGGCCCGAGCACCGGCCACCGCGGGCGCCGCTGTGGGTTGCGGTGTACGGAATCACCTCGATACTGCTCGGCGGGTTGCCGCTGCTGGCGCTGGCCGCGGGCCTTGCCGTGATCGGCTCGGGCATCCGCGACACCGCCACCTTGACCGACGCCATCGCACTGGCCGCGCTGTGGACTCCGGTCGGCACCGTGGTCGCGCTGGTGGTCTACGCGGCGCTGACCGTGATCGGGGTGCGGCTGCTGTCGATCCGGCTGCGCGAGGGCTATCACCCGGTACGCAGCCGGGTGGGTTGGCAGCTGTGGGCCACCGAGCGGCTGATGGACGCCGCCCGCAATTACCTGTTCCCGGTGTACGCCAGCCTGGTGACACCCTGGTGGCTGCGGCTGCTCGGCGCGAAGGTGGGACGGGGCACCGAGATCTCGACGGCGCTGCTGACGCCGAAGTTCACCGTCATCGAAGACGGCGCCTTCCTGGCCGACGACACCATGGTGGCGTCCTACGAACTGGGCGGCGGCTGGATCTACGTCGCCAAGGCCACCATCGGAAAGCGGGCGTTCCTCGGCAATTCCGGCATCACCCAACCAGGCCGTCGGGTGCCCGACGACGGGCTGGTCGCCGTGCTGTCGGCGGCCCCGCACAAGTCCAAGGCCGGGTCGTCGTGGCTGGGCAGCCCGCCGATCCGACTGCGCCGCCGCGCGACCGCGGCCGACATCCTCCGTACGTTCAACCCGCCGCTGCGGCTCAAGGTCATGCGCGCCACGGTGGAGACCTGCCGGCTGCTGCCGGTGATGATCACCTTCGGGATCGGCGTTGCGGTTCTCGCCGGATTGCAGGCGCTGGCCGGCAGGTTCGGATACGGCTGGACAGCACTGGCGGGCGGGCTGGTGCTGCTGCTCGCGGGCGCCGTCGCCGGTGGAATCGCGGTGGTGGCGAAATGGCTTGTGGTCGGCCGCATCCGGGCCGTCGAGCATCCGCTGTGGTCGTCGTTCGTGTGGCGTAACGAGGTCTCCGACACGTTCGTCGAGACGGTTGCCGCACCCTGGTTCGCCCGCGCCGCCAGCGGAACCCCCGTGATGAACCTCTGGCTCCGCGCGCTCGGCGCGTCCATCGGCCGGGGTGTCTGGTGCGAGACGTACTGGCTGCCCGAGGCCGACCTCGTCACGCTGGGCAATGGCAGCACCGTCAATCGCGGCTGTGTCGTGCAGACCCACCTGTTCCACGACCGGATCATGCGGATGGACACCGTGGTCCTGGACGAGGGCGCCACCCTGGGGCCGCACTGCGTGGCACTGCCCGCGGCACGTATCGGCGCGGGTGCCACCGTGGGGCCGGCGTCGCTGGTGATGCGCGGCGACGAGGTGCCGGCGTCCACGCGTTGGCAGGGCAATCCCATCGCGCCGTGGAATGCGTTCCACAAGAAGCGCGGTGAGCCGCCTGCTAAGAAGACGCGCCAGGAAAGCGCGGCGTGAGCAACCCCAAAAAGGCCGCGAAGAAAGCCGGCGGGCTGGGGGCACCTCCCGCTTGCGGGGGCGAGCGAAGCGACCGGGGAATCAAACACAGCGGACCGGTCATCGACCCGTACCTGCCCAACAACGGCAACTTCGGCTACCGGGTGTCGCGCTACGAACTCGACCTGCAATACAAGGTGGCGACCAATCGGCTCGCCGGGTCGGCCACCATCACCGCGGTGACGCTCGCTGCGCTGCGGACCTTCACGCTGGATCTCTCGGACGCGCTCGCCGTGACGAAGGTGTGGGTGAACGGGCGCCGGCCGGCCCAGTTCAACTGCACGGGCGGCAAGTTGCACATCACGTTGTCGTCGTCACTCCCCGCAGGCGCCGCGCTGTCGATCATCGTCCGCTACGGCGGATCGCCCCGGCCGATCCGATCCTATTGGGGTGACGTCGGTTTCGAAGAGCTGACGAACGGCGTGCTGGTGGCCGGTCAACCCAACGGCGCCGCGTCATGGTTTCCGTGCGACGACCATCCCAGCTCCAAGGCTAGCTACCGCATCCAGATCAGCACCGACAGTCCCTACCGTGCGATCGCCAACGGCGAGCTGGTCTCTCGGCGGGTACGTGCCGGGCACACGACGTGGACCTACGAACAGGCCGAACCGACGTCGACGTATCTGGTCACCCTGCAGATTGGCATGTACGACAGTCATCGGCTGCCCAAGGCGCCGGTACCGATGCAGGCCGCGCTGCCCGAACGGCTACGGCGCCACTTCGATCACGACTTCGCCCGGCAGCCGCAGATGATGAAGCTGTTCGTCAAACTGTTCGGCCCCTATCCGCTGTCCACCGGCTACACCGTTGTGGTGACTGACGACGACCTGGAGATACCGCTTGAGGCGCAAGGTCTTTCGATCTTCGGCGCCAACCACTGCGACGGCGAACGCGGCTCCGAGAGGTTGATCGCCCACGAGCTGGCCCACCAGTGGTTCGGCAACAGCCTCACGGTCGCCGACTGGCGCCACATCTGGCTCAACGAGGGCTTCGCCACCTACGCCG
>JAOPWF010000434.1 GCA_025965815.1 Mycobacterium sp. | reverse complement strand
CTGGATCGCCGTGACGTCGCGTCCGGCGGGGACGCGCTGCGCTGGCTGGTGACCTCCTCGCGGGAGCGCGGATCGGCCATCCATCCGACGAACATCGCGTGGGGTAAGAACACTTCACCCGTGCTCGCCGGAGTCCAGCTCGCCGCCTTAGGACCGATCCTCCACCCCAGCGATCAACTGCGATACCGCATCGGCACACCACTGCCGACCCATCCCGCACCAGGCACGACACACATCGCGGCGTTGGCCCGGCGACTGCCAGCGATGCTGTGGCCAGCCTGGTCGCTGCCCCTATCGGTCGCAGGCTGCCACCAGCGCCAGTTAAGCCCAGCGCTGTCCATTGCAATACTGCTTGTCAACAGCCGACTCAACCTCGACGAAGCCGCCAACCTGATCAAGAGCCCGATCGACGGCCCGGCCGTATCCCGAGTACTGCAACTCCTCGAAAAGCACAACCGGTGGCACAGCATTCGGGCTGCCCTGATCCGGATGTCCGACTACCTCGCCGAACATGACGTTTCGATCGACTACCAACGCCGTCGCCAGCTCGACTACCGCATGCTGTTACCGGACAAGGTGTGGGCGCAAATCTGCCGCGACACCGCCACGCCAGGCCCACAGCCGATCCGAGCCAAGATCGCCCGCTGCTTTCTGTTCGAACGGCTCAGCGCACTGCCCGCCGCCGGCGCACCATCTGCCCACGCCGACAGCGCGTTTCGCGGCAAGGTCGCCGACTTTCCCCAACACATCACACCCGAGCTGCTCGCGGCGCTCCAGCAGCATGCCAACAAGTTCTTGGCCGGCCAGGGCATCGGCGGCGAGCCGGTGACGTGGACGCCGCCGGCCGACCTGCTCGACGGCCTCGACCTACCCGGACCCGATCCCGAAGAGGTGGACGTCTGCGAACTGCACAGCTTGATCAGGGGCGGCGGGATAAAGATCGGCACTGCCGCGACCCGTTTGAACACCAGCCTCGATACCGTGCGCCATCTTTTGGAGATCCACCCCGCGCCCAGGACGGCTCCGGCCGGCAACCACGTGACAGCGGTCCACAACCGCGCGTACTGCCTTGCGAAGGCAGCACTTCCGCCCGACCGCCTCCTCGACCAATATCAGCGTCAACAGATGTCGCTACGCGACATCGCCGCCACCGTTGGTGTCAGCCGCCAGACCATCGCTCGTCTCGCTCGCGACTACGACCTTCCGTTACGCGAACCTCAACAGATCGCCCGGACGACGGTCGACCGTGATTGGCTGTACGACCAGTACGTGAACAAGCGTCGCGCCCTGCCCGACATCGCCGAAGAGGCCGGCATGAGCACCTCGAACATGGCCCGCTGGGCCAAGACGTACGCCATCCCGATGCGCGGGCGGGGCGGGCCCAGCCACACCGCCAGCCTTGCCGCGCAATGCGCAGTCGCCGAAGCGCCGGAGTTGATCAGGCCCGCACTGGCTGGCATCGGCGGCTGGGAGCGACTGCAGCGATTCGCTGCCGCTAGCAGGTACGCCACGCTCGGTGGCGCCGCTGAGGCGCTCGGCGTCGGGAAGGCCGCGCTCGTAACGCAAATCAACCGCATTGAACGCGAACTCGATAAGAAACTACTGCATCGCGCCGAGCGTGGACGGCCAATGGAACTCACCGAGGACGGCGCACGTGTCGCGGCGGCTGTTTGGGCAACCTATTCTCGCGGGGACCCTCGCCCAAGGTCCTTCATGAGCTCCCCCATGAGACCTTCTTCGAACGCGAGAGTGCTTGCCGTGTTGATGACTTCGGCGAGATCCGGCTCCCACGGGGTTGGCGGGACAGGCCCGCCAGCCGGAGTCGTTGGGTTGGATGCTCGGTAGTCGGCGACAGTCATGCGCCAAGGGACTGCCGTCGGGACACCGTTGAGGAGCGCTGTGACGTGCCGAATTCCGGCCGGGTCAAAATCGGCACGGACGGCTACTTGCCATCCCGCGGCTGCGAGTTTTGTTATCGCGGCGATCTCGACGGCCGACGGAGTTCCCATGGTGCATATCAATCGGACCGGTCCGTGCTCTCTTTCGCGGGAGACCATGTCTGCAGCAGCGGCAAGTACCGAGGGGTTCTCGGTGACGAATACCCACGCGCCTCCCGATGGAGCAGCCGGCCATTTTGGATTGTTCAGCTCTCGGGGAGGAAGGGTGCATACGGCGCCCGACGGTAGCGTCCATCTGTCCGGGTGAATGCCGAGAACCGTAAGCCCGCCCATGAGTTCGTCGCAGTCGACTCCGGCCTGCGCCCACAGCGAACGGGGAGTCGCTTTCGGGTCGGGAGCTATTCTCCCGGTCCCTGAAAGCAGCATGAAGGTGACTCCGGTGAGTGCGGTCCCATCGTCTAGAGCGTGGGGATCACCCGGCACAAGTAAGCGGCGGTCGAACCGTTCACCGTCAGGGATGCGCATCACCGCGCCCGCGACTGTTGCGGCCTGCCGGATGATGGTTGCGTTTTCGGGCAACGCCTCCAACCGTGTGATCCAGCCATTTCTACGTAGGCGATCGAATAGGCTAGGGCCCCGCCCAACTAACTCTGGCTCGTTGTCGCATGCCGTGCATAGCGCGACGCGCAGACGGTCGACGCGAGCGGTCTGTTCGACGCGTTGTGCGGCGCGAAGTGCCAACGTCCGCCCGGTCGCATGCGCGGCAACGGCTCCCGGAGTCAAGTTGGGATGACGTCCTTGAACCAGGTTGGTCAAGACATGAAGCTTGACGCGGATCTGTCGTCCCGGTCGCGGCGCTCTGGCGACGAGGCCGGCTACGGCCGCGCGCGCGGCGGGGTCGTTGGGGGCGGTCACGGTGACCGCCGGCCCGTCCAGCATGGTCGCATCACCGCGGCGGTCGGCGGCGTCGGCGACCGCCGTCCACAGCCATGCGAGTTCGGGTAGGAGAAGCGGGGTCAGGTCTGCCCCTGCGCACCTTCCGCCGCACAGGACGCAGGGGCCGCTGCTCATGCTTCGACGTCTGGATCGCCCGGCAGTGGCTCGATGCCGCGGACGAGCATCGGGAAAGCCACGACCACTCCGTCGACGGCTTCTAGATCGTGGGCGTCCACACCGTCCCATGCCCCCGGCGCGCCGTCCCAGAGGTAGGACGTGCAAATCACGTCAAGGTCGAGTTCGGCGATGTAACGAGCGAGTCCTTCGCGACCCTGCTCGTCCACTTCGGCGGGTACCTCGTCTAGAGCTGCGAGCCGTAATGCGGTGGCGGGCAGGCTGTCGTAGAGAGCGGCGATTGAGGCGAGCATGGGGGCGAGGATCACGAGTCGGCGCTCGCCGCCCGACAGGCCGGTGCGCGGCGTCCACCGTTTCGGCTCCTGGCCCGGCCTGTGTACGAGGTAGTCGACGCGGACCCAGTCGCGGATGTCGACTGCCTGCCTGACGCGGTCGCTGACTGTCTCTCCGCCGGCGGCGGCTAGCAGGCTCTTCAACGCGTCAGCTAGTTCTTTGTCTTCGTCCTGGGTTCGGGTGGCTGCCGATTTTCGACATGCGAGTCGTTGGACGGTGCGTTGTGTGACCGTCAAGTCGTCGCGCAAGGCGGTACGGACACGCACACCGACCCCTGAGGATGCGGAGGCTGACTCCATCTTCTGGTTAACGGAGTCGACCCAGTCGTGCTGCTCTTGCCAGGCGGCGCCGATCGCGGCGGGTAGACGCCCGACGATGAAGTCACGCAACGCTGTCTCCTCGGCATCGTGGAGACGTTCGTTGGCGCGGTCGGCCAGGTTTCGCGCGAGTTCTGCGGCTCTGCTTGGTGTGAGCACGGTGCCGTCGTAGGTGCATTGATAAGTATCGAGGGCATCCTCGTAACCGTCGGTGCGGTCCACGGCCCATACGCCGGCTAGTTGTGCGCGTGCCGTCTCGTAGGTATCGGCGACGCGCTTCTTGCTCGACGTGGCCTTGCCGGCGACCGCGGCCGCCACTTGTGTGACGAGGGCGTCGCCGTCCGCCGGAGTTTCGCCGCGGAGTACGGCTTCGGCGACGTCTTCCACATTCATCAGCCCGCGCAGCGCGGCGAGCGCGAGGTTAGCCGCGGGTTGTTTGTCGGCGGCAACTTCTTCGGCGTGGCTAGCGTCACTGCCTGCTTTCGCAGCTGCTTCGACCGCTTGTTCGTCCAGCACCCTGCCGGTGGCGACCAGCTCGCGAGCCGCCGCGGCTCGAGTCTGCGCACGCGACAAGCGTTCAGAAAGTTCGGCGGCATCCTTGCCGTGTTCTTCTTGAAGACGGTCGTAGGTCAATCTGGCCTGCCGTGCAGCTGAATGCGCGGTGACCGCTGCGGCATGCACACCGACCAACGACGCCCGGTCTTCGGTGTGCCCGGCGACCCGCGTCCGCAGTCCCAGGAGGGTGGATTGATGTCCGGACAGCGACATCGCGGCGTTGCGGAGAGCGCGGGCGGCCTCTGCAGCAGATTGCGAAGCGATCGCCAGCTCGTCAGGGTCGGCCGGGAGACCGATCGCGGCGACTTTTGTTCGCCACTCATCGGTGGCGGTCCTCGCGCGCTGGCGGGCCTGGGTCGCGGTCTCAGCCGCTTCGTCGGCGTCGCGTCGTTGATCGGCGGCCCAGCGGGCAGCGTCGGCGCGCTCGTGCTCGGCCTTGGAAAGCTCGGTGCGGGCAGGGAACGATGCGGCGCGATTGGTAGCGCCGCGCGCTTCGTCGCGAAGGTCGCGGGCGGTCGAGTCGAGCGAGGCCGCTTCAGCGTCGAGGCGGTCGGCTTCTGTTTCGAGCCGGGCGGCCTCGGCCAGAGCCGCTGCCCGACGCTGTGCTGCGCCGATATGGCTCGGCGCGGGTAGGGCGGTGGGGTTGTCGACGCCGGGGGCGCGTCCCGAGATGATGCCGAAGCGGAAAGTGCCGTCGGTACCCACGGCTGCGGTGGCTTCGGTCAGCGCGTTGGCCGCAGTGCTGGCAAGCGCGATCCGCTCCAAGACACGTTGGGCAACGGCTGCGAGCGGATGTTGTGGGTCGGCTTCGATCAGAGTGCCGAGGTGGGAGGTCACGGGTGGGGTGGCATCGGTGACTGCCCAGGATCCTGCTCGGGCACCGTCGCGTGTCAGGGTCGCGCCAAGAACACCGGCGGCCGCGAGGGCGGACTCGATGAGTGCTCGAGTTGGCGCGTCGACGGTGTCGTTCCACTGGAGTGCGTTGGCGAATTCATCGTCACCGGCTGGTTCTGCCCAGTCTGGCCGGGGCGGGCGCAGGATACGGCCGGCGCGCAACTCAGCCGCACGTCGGCGCGCGTCCGCGGAATCCACACGGATCGTCCCCGCTTGCTGTTCGTGCGTTCTCGCTGTGACGTTCAGGTTCGCGGCGATGGTTGCGGCGCTTCGGTGGGCGCTGTCGGCCCACTCCGAGGCGGTGGCCAGGAAGGCGGCTGACCCTTCGGCGGCGGCCTCAGTAACCGCGGCGGCGTCTAAGGGGTCGGCGGTCGCTGTTGCGGTCAGGTCGGCGTTGGACGCGGCCCAGGCTGTGACCGCGGCGCTTAAACGCAGCTTTGCCTCGTCGGCGCGGTCGGTTTTGCGGTCTCGATCTTGGGCAGCCTCGTCTGCTCTGACGTCGGCGCGGTCGGCTATTTGCGACTTCTGGGTAGCGTCGTGTTCGGCGGCGACGACGACTGTGCGGTGTTCCTTCAGCATCAGATGGCCTTGGTTTGCCCTGTTCTCGTGGTGATTCGCCAGTCCTTTCCACGCGAGGACTGCGGCGTCGAGTTCGTCGGGGTCGGTGGCGAGATCGAGTCCGGCGCCCGGGTCGAAGCCGTGGTCGCCGACAGTCAGCGTTGCGTGGGGGCGGGTCGTCACCGCCACCACGGGCGCGGTCGCCCCGGCTTGCGGGTCGGCACCAGCCGCTGTGCTGCATGTCGTTGCTACCGCGTCGGCGGTTTGGCGGGCTTCGGTCGCGAGCAGGCCACCGTCGCGGTGCAGCGTACGCACGCCCCGGGCGAGCGCACCGACCTTCGCTTCGGCTTCACCGTCCTTTGCGTCCGCGGCGGCACGTAGGTCGGCCAGTCGGCCGATGGTGGCGTACGCGGGCGATTTCTCGATCGATTCGACGTCTGCGTCGGCGCTGTCTTGGTCGTCTAGGGCGACTTTCAGATCTGCGGCGGCGGTTTGACGCTTCTTAACGGCGTCGCGGTGCAGCCCTTGGCGGCGGTGCGCCTCGTTCTGCGCGTTTGTCAAATCTGTACGTGTACTGGCCGCTTTGCTTGCCGCCCTACCTGCGACGTCTGCGGCGTGCGCCGACCAAACCTGGGAGAACCCGCCCAGCGTTGCGGCGGCCTCGACGTCGCGCTGGAAGGCGGCGCGCGTTTCGTCGGTTGCGGCGAGCGCGTCGCCGGTGTCCTCGATGACATCGTTGGACACCCCAGGAAGCGCTTCGCGCAGGGCTTGCGCGGCCTGATCGGCGCTGGTCGCCGCGAGCAGGCTGGGATTGCGTACTCGGCGGACCCGGTCAGCCAGCGATAGCAGGTCGCCGCGGGCGGCACTGAACACATGGTTTCCCAGAGCGGTCAGGTACTCGTCCTCATCGTTGAATACCCTTCCACCGGCCGACTCGACCACCTCACGGAATGCGTCAGCAGTCGTGATGGTGGAGCGCCCGGGCCCCGTCAACGCCATGTCGGTCAATGGTTCGCCGGGGATCGTAAAGGGCTCTACTTTCACCGACGGTGTGGAGCCGTTCGAGAACACCAGGCGCGCCCCGTAGGAGTGGTTTCCCTCGTCGCCAGGGCCGCGGAACGTGAGCCATACGTAGCCAATTCGTTTCTTTTCCTGGTGGCCTTCCCGCATAAGTGAGGTGAGGGTGGTGGTGCGTGACTGCCCGGCACGCAGTTTCGTTTTGTCGAGGTCCAGCAGGAACGGCCACAGCGCCTCTAGTGCGGTCGTTTTGCCGGTCCCATTTGGTCCGCGCAGCAGCAGGCGCCCGGACTGGGCGGGAAGGACGAGGCTCCCGTATCGCCATACGTTCAACAGGCCGGCGGACACGAGGCGCCACCTGCCGCCGAACCGGGCCGGATCTCCTGCGGGCGCGGCGAGAAATTCCGGTGGGAGTGTGGTGGTCATAGGTCCTCCTCGGCGCGGAAAAACATTGCCTCAGACTCCGCTGGGTCCGCACCGGTTACGGTTGCCGGTTCCTTTGGGTCGAGCACCGACTCCGGGGGCGTTTCCCACCGACCCATCACCGGAGACAACCACCAGAAGCTGTCGAAGACGCGAAGTAAACCGGCCCCGGTGAGTAGCCGCTCCACGTCGACGAGTAGACCGGACGGGTCGGCTGCGCGCTCAGCGGGCCAGCCGCCTCGGCCGGTGGTCTGTTGGTTGGCCAGGTCCGTTAATTCGGCAAGCACCACATCGCGGGCCATGCCGCGCCACCCTGGGCCGGGGCCACCGGTGGCGCCGTTAGCGGCCACGTGGTCGGCGAGCAGGGTGGCGACGTGGGGCACGATCCCGGTGGCGGGGAAGGGGACCTGTCCCAGTTCGCTCGGCCACCGGAAGGCCTCGTCGGGCACGACAAACGCCGCACCTTCGGCACGCCGCTCAATGACTAACCCGAATGCAGCGGCAAGTGGTGCACCGTCGTCACCCCGTAGACGTCGAGACAGCCAGTCGGCTTCGGCTTCGTCGAGATCGACGGTGTGCACACAGGTGTCGTCGATCAGTCTGCGACGCATGCGGCGGCCCGCGTCGGGTTCTCGGCGCACCTGGTGAAGCCAGCGAGCGGGGTCGAGTGAAGGATCGGTGGTGGGGTCGAAGTTGACAATCAAGTGAAGAAGTCGCGTGTGGAAGATCGTCAGAAGGACCGGGGCGTCATCGTCGTCAAGGTAGGTGTCGATTTGGCCGTCCGTCTCTTCCACGACGCCCCGGTCTGCGAGTTCGCGTACGGCACGGGTGATCGCCCGTCGCTCCGCGCGGTCCCCGCTGAGCGGGACGCGCGCTTCGGCGGCGGCCGCCTTTCCTGCCTCCACGAGTTGACCGATCGTGACCTGCTGGGGAAGTCCCTCGGCCGCCGCGGCAAGCAGAAACACCCACGCGCAGGTCAGTGGGTTCGGCGCTTCCATGGCCCAGTCAGCCAGACGTTGGGGCGGTGTCTTCGCCAGCCGGACCAGGTCTCGCTCGACCACAAGAGTCCAGCCCAGACGTGAGAGCACGGAACGGACGCCGGTGAGGTTGCGCCGAACCGCGCTTATCGCGACGTCATCACGGCCAGCGACCAGCCACGGTTGGCGTGCGAGCAGCCGCAGCGTCGCAGCTACTTCGGTCTCGGTGTCGGGTGCGATCGCGAGCCGGGCGGTATGCGGCTTTGTCATGCCACCACCCCTTCCGCGCGGAACGCGACAACACCGCCAGGGTCTGCTTTGCCGGCAATCGGCGCCTCGGGTTGCGCTGCGGGCGTATGGAAGACGACCTCTCGACCCGGCAGCCATATACGCCACGACGGGGCGCGTAGGACACCGACGGTTGCGCCGGTCCAGAACACCGTGCAGGCCAGCCCGTCCTTCGTAGCACGCCGCCTTCCAGTTGTCGGGGACTGCCGGATCGCGTCCATCAGCGTTGCGAGCGCGACCCGCGCAGCCCCGTAGGACAACGTGGCTCCAGTTGGTGCAGCGAGGATTTCACTCAGATACTCCCGGTGGCGGGCAAGACGTTCAGCTCGGGCCAGCGCGACAGATTGGCGCGCAGCGCTGTCGTCAAGTGGTGCTGGCGCTCGACCACGGACGCCGGCTTTTCCGTGGGTCCGAAGCCCGCTGGGCACCGAAACTTGCGGACCTTCACGCCATGGTGGTGTGCGCCCAGCCCCTGGGTCTTCGGACTCCCCGTGCAGCTTTCGCCACGCGTGATCACCCATGGCGGCGAGAAACACTTCGGAGCCGAACTCGGGGTCGAGGCAGGCACGTGCCAAGAGCAGCGCCCGGGCTCGGGACGTACCGGACTCACCCGCCGTATGCAGACGCCGCAGGTTCGCATGAAACGTCGGGATTGCGGTCACCATTCGGGCCTGAAAGCGCGCGGAGCGCCCGGACGTGGGATCGAACCAAGCAACCAGTCCGTGCCAGTCACGCAGGTCGCCTCCTTTGGAAGCGGCCAGCAGATCGCGTCCGATTAGATCAGCGGCGGCTGACCCCTCGACCGTGAGCCGGGATAGTTCGTCAAAGCGGCCAGCGAGTGCGCGCAGCGCGATAACGGCGCGGTCCGCACCCTTGTCCAGTTCGACGGCCACGCGGGTTGCGTAACCCACTAGCAACGTTTTTAGTTCTCCGGTCCGGTCCGGTCGTCGTCGAGATCAAACCTGTCCGCCAGCCCCATCATCGTGTCCTCGGCGCCCACGAGCGACGAATCCAGATCGTCGTGCGCGGTGAACACTTCGTTCACCCGGGCCCGCACCCAGGCTTCATCCGGCCATCCACCGCCGGCCGCAAGCGACTCCAGTGCCAGCACGACCGCATTGAGCGACTGCAATGGAATCTCCCGCATCACAGGGGTTCCGGCGAGCACGGTCTCGTAGAACCGCTGCACCTGTCGGCCCTGACGGGTCGCGGTGTAGCGGAAATTTCGACGCAGCAGATCCTGAACCCGCCGCACGTGGGTCTGGTCCGACCGAGCAGACGCCGCGCCCCAGGCACGGAGTTGTTCGAGGCGAGCTTCGACCACGTGAACGTCTATATGGTTGCCTCGGTCGCGTAGGACTGCCGCAACCTGCGCGGGGGTTAAGTCGGAAGCGGAAGACTCCAGCACCGCCATGATCCCGATGTACTCAGTAGACTCCGGCACGGCCAGATACGTGACAGTTCGGCGGGAGTCGTCGGGCACACT
>JAOPWF010000428.1 GCA_025965815.1 Mycobacterium sp. | reverse complement strand
GCCGACTCCCTTCGGCCGCAGAGACCCGGCTGACCGACTGCATCCTGTCCAGCCTGCTCGACCACGGCTTCGTCGCCAGCACCATCACCGCTGCCCGCTACATCGCTTCGGGCAACCCGCAGTTCATCCCGGCAGTCGCTGGTGGCGTCCTCGCAGCGGGCAGCAACACGCTGTCCCCCGAACACTCCTTTCACCTGCTCGAGCGGGCCGCCGCGATTCGTGCTGAGGAGGATCTCGACATCGACGCCGCGGCAGCGCGGGTGGTGCAAGAAACACGTGCCGAAGGTCGGCGGTTGCCCGGATTCGGTCACCCCACCCACAAGACGAGTGACTTCCGAGCCGACATCCTGTTCAGTCTGGCTGAAGAGCTCGGGCTCGCCGGCGAATCGATCGCCCAGCTTCACGCCATCCACCGGGCATTCACCGCCAGCTCCGGGAAGTCTCTGCCCATCAACATCGATGGCGCGCTCGCGGCGGTGTGCAGGGACCTCGGGCTGTCGTACACGCAGACGACCGCGCTGGCGGTACTGTCCGTGCTGCCCGGCCTGATGGCCCACGTCATCGAGGAAATCGACGAGGGGCCTCCGTTGCGCCACATCACCGACGGCGAATACGTGGGCAACAGCCTGACAAGCCTGGATCGAAGTAGGGCGTCGTGAAGCTCGGCATCCACGTGCCGCAGTGGGGCCCGGACGCCACGCGCGAGGGCGTCCTTGCCGTGGCCCAGGCCGCCGAAGCGGCCGGCTTCGACTCCGTGTGGGTTGCTGACCATGTGGTCATACCGGTCACGTCGGGCAGCACATACCCCTACCACGACGGCGGCACGCCCTTCGGGCCCGAGGACGGTTTCCTCGAAGCCTTCACCACGCTGGCCATGATCGCGGGCGCGACGCAGCGCATCCGTCTCGGCACCAGCGTCCTGGTCCTGCCCATGCGCGACCCGGTGCTCACCGCGAAGGTGGCCGCGACACTGGACGTGTTGTCGGGCGGGCGACTGGTTCTCGGCATCGGAACCGGTTGGTGGCGTGAGGAATTCGACGCAGTGTCGGCCAAGTTCGAGGGCAGGGGGGCCCGGATGGACGAGCAGATAGAATTGATGCGCGCCCTGTGGAGCGGTCAGCCAGTGGAGTTTCACGGCAGCCACTACGACCTGGACCCGGTCTGCTGCCGCCCCGAACCGGGCCGCGTGGGCGGGCCGCCGATCCTGGTCGGCGGCATGTCGGCAGTGGCGATGCGACGCGCCGCGCGCCTGGGCGACGGATGGCATGCGGTCGGCGCCTCGCCCGAACAGATCGTCGCGGCGCGCCAAAGACTCGTCGAGCTCGCCGAACAAGCCGGCCGATCTGCCGCCGACATTCCGGTCAGCGTTTCAACTGGTGTCAGCCGCGATCCTGAGCGCACCCGAACCCGACTGACCGCACTGGCCGAGGCCGGAGTCGAGCTCGCCGTGCTGGCCGTCGGCGCCAACACGACCTCGGCGATCGTGGCCGAGGTGGAACACATCGCCAAACAATTCGACCTCGTCGCCGAACTCGGTTAGCCCCAATTCGACCCTGTTGAGCGCGCGGAAACCCCAGGTGCGCAACGCAACACACTAGTGACCAAATACCCCAACGTCGCCAAAGGATGATCAGATATGCCGCAGCGAGTCCGTGGAGTCATCGCCGTCAACCCGGATACGCCGGTCGAACTGGCAGAGATCGTCATCCCCAATCCCGGACCGGGTGAGGTCGTCGTGGCCGTCGCCGCGTGCGGAGTCTGCCATACCGACCTGGCCTACAGCGAGGGCGCAATCACCGACGACTTCCCGATCCTGCTCGGCCATGAGGCGGCGGGCACGGTCGAAAGCGTCGGCGCAGGCGTCGATTCCGTGGCGGTCGGCGATTTCGTCGTGCTGAATTGGCGGGCAGTGTGTGGTAGCTGCAGGGCTTGCAAGAGAGGTCGCCCGCAATACTGCTTCGACACCTTCAATGCCACCCAGCCGATGACACTGACCGACGGCACCGAGCTCACCCCCGCCCTCGGGATCGGAGCGTTCAGCGAGAAGACTCTCGTGCATGCCGGGCAGTGCACCAAGGTCGACCCGACGGCCGATCCGGCCGTGGTGGCGCTGCTCGGCTGTGGGGTGATGGCCGGATTCGGCGCCGCCGTGAACACCGGTGCCGTCAGCCGCGGCGACTCAGTCGCCGTAATCGGTTGTGGCGGAGTGGGAAACGCTGCCATCGCCGGCGCACGAATCGCGGGCGCAACGAAGATCATCGCCATTGATCGTGATGCGCGGAAGCTGAAGTGGGCGTCCGAGCTCGGAGCCACCCACACCATCAACGCTTCCGAGACTGATGTCGTGGACGGCGTCCGGCACATCACCGACGGGTTCGGTGCCGATGTGGTCGTCGACGCGGTCGGTCGTCCCGAGACCTGGAAGCAGGCGTTCTATGCGCGCGACCTTGCCGGTACCGTGGTCCTAGTCGGTGTGCCCACCGGCGACATGCAGCTGGCAATGCCGTTGCTGGACTTCTTTTCACATGGTGGTGCGCTCAAGTCTTCCTGGTACGGCGACTGCCTGCCCGAGCGCGATTTCCCCACCTTGGTTGAACTGTATCGGCAGGGTCGGTTTCCGCTGGAGAAGTTCGTCAGCGAGCGGATCGGCATCGAGCACGTCGAGGAGGCGTTCACTACGATGCGCAAAGGTAATGTGCTGCGCTCGGTAGTGGTGCTCTGAGCTTGGGCGATCGCGAGCTACGGTCCGTTTCCGCGTAGTGGTGTCGGGCGTTGTTCACTACGGCAACCAAGCCGCTCGGGCAGCGAATGCTCCAGTGCAGCAACCTGTTCAGCATTGGTAATGCCAACACCGTGACGCGTAAAACGGGCGCACCACGGTGGGTCACCGGCGCGCGCGTCGTGACCATGCGTTGGTAACGGTCTGCGTGAACGCGATGCATTCCAGGCCGGCACCCACGAAGCCGACGGCGTTGCGGAACAGCGTGAAACACCGCGGAGGTCGGTTCGGCACGCATGCCTGATCGTCGACGGCCGCCGTCTGTCGACGGCAATGCGCTGACACCGCCCGGACGGCTCACCCCCACCGGGCGTTACGGATCGATGGGGGTGAGCACGATGAGCGGGATTTGGCGGCTGGTCTTGGTCTGGTAGTCGGCGTAGTCGGGGTATACCGCGACGGCGCGAGCCCACCACTCTGCTTTCTCGTCGTCGAATACTTCACGGGCGTGATAGTCGCCGGTGTGGGTGCCGTCGCGCAGTTCGACGTGCGGATGGGCCTTGACGTTGTGGTACCAGCCCGGGTTGTTGGGCCCCCCGCGCAGTGACGCGACGATCGCGTACTGCCCGTCGTGCTCCACACGGATCATCGGAGTTTTACGGATCGCACCGGTCCTCGCGCCCACGCAGGTCAGCAAAACCACTCCTTTGCCGTTGACCTCCATCCCCTCGGTGCCGCCGGAGGCGATGATCGTCTCGACGTTCGCGCGGGCCCGCTCCGAGGTGCTGGGCGCGTAATTTCCGTTCAACGGCATGGTGCAAATTCACCTTTCGGAGTTGGATGCCGGGATCAGACGAATTGCAGCTCGGGGACGGTCGCCATGAGGCCTCCCCATTCCGGGTACTTCGCCATCTTGCGCTGGTGCATCGCCGCGATCTTGTCTGACAGATCCGGGTCCATGTCATCGGAGAGCTCCGGACCGATCGCGAGTTTCTTGAAGTGGGGGACGATCTTCGGGTCCCCTTCAAGATGCGCTGGGTCGTACAGGTAGCGCTCAAACGCTTCGAGGTCCTCGAAGCCTGCACAGTACGCGTGGGTAAGGCCCTCGGCGGGATCGCCCAGGTTCTGGCCGACCGCCGCAAAGCTGACCGCGTCAGCCGAGGCAATCTTGCGCAGGATGGCCAGCACCTCGGCGCGCTGTTCCTCGGTCGACTCGTCCTTG
>JAOPWF010000421.1 GCA_025965815.1 Mycobacterium sp. | reverse complement strand
ACAACGACTTTCGCTGCAGCGTCTGTCGTTGCTGCCGCAGGCGGGAGGCGATATGGCTCCGCTGAATCGCTAACCTGGCGAGCATGCGAACCGCCGATGAACACCAGACAGCATGGGCGCCGCGACGGGTAGACAGTCCATCTCAGCGTTGAGAGCACCAGGCGGCAGTCGATCACACGCTCTACCGTGTAAGGAGACCAGACCGCCTACCGAACGGGTCACTGTGTCGAAACCAAGCAAAGCACCGACAACAAGGGCGCCGGACGACGACGCCTTAGCGTGGGCCCTCGCCTCAGCAGCTCGCCCACACCTCACGCGACGTGAAAATGACCGCATCTACATCGCCATCGGCGTCGGCGATATGTTCGCGGCGATTGACGACCTGATCACCGCCATCGCCCGGGAACGAATCCCACTCAGCGACGATCTGGTCGCCACTGTGACCGCCTGGCTGGATTGCTACGTCGGCCAAGACGCCGAACCACGTCTGCGTCAACTCATCGCCGAGGTGAAAATCTTTCCGCCCCAACAGGTGTCGGAGGCCGACCCGCTGCGCAGCTACTTGCACGTAGCAGCAGAGTACGGCCATCGTCTGACGCCAGGTTAGTGACTGCCGCAGCACCGATACGTCGTGGCCGCGGTGTGCGTTGGACTGCAGGGGAAACCGTGTTCTTCCGCGGGCGCGGCCTTTGACCCCGACCGGCTACAGGCCGCCGAAGGGAAGATGGGCATCCGCGGCCGCAGCCTGAGCCCGGCCCGCTGCACTGCGCGGTAGGTGTGGTTACCGCATCAGGTTGTCGAGCGGCCCGGAGCATCAAATCTTCGGCGAATGTGGCACCGACAGTAGACTGCTCCCTCCTCGACGCCGATCATCAGCTCATGAGCTACCAGGAGCCCTACACCCCGTACTGCGGAATGCGCTACAACGACGCCGGCCAGCTCGTCCGCGCGGAAAGCGCTCCGCATGTCGCGGTCAGCGCCCCGACCCGCACCGGCAAGACGCGCCGCATCCTGGCTCCCGCCGCAGTGCTGCACCCGGGCCCGGCCGTATGCGTGTCCTCCAAAGAAGACCTCGCCGAGCTGGTGCTGACGAAACGCTGCCTCGGAGTCACCGGCGTCATCGACCTGCGGCCTGAGAAGACCCTCGTCTGGCCATCCGGAGTGCGCATCATGGTCACCGACCCCACCCGCTCCATCGCCACACCCGAGGACGCGCTCACCGTCGCCGAGACCATGCTCGCCACCGCCGGGGTCGGTTTCGGGGGTGCCACCAGCGGTGCCACCGTGGCCGCCGGCGGTCTGTGGGAATCCACCGCGTCCCGCCCACTGGCCTGCCTGCTCTACGCCGCCAGCCCCGAGGGCAACGGCCTGGGCATGAAGTGGGTGCTGCAAGCCGTGGAGAACCTTGGTACCGACACCGACGACGACAGCGTGGCCACCCTCACCAAACCCTCCTGGCTGGTCGCCTACAGCCTCTGCCCCCACCCGATGCTCGCCGAACCCCTCATGCGTGTGCTGTCCATGGATACCCGCATGCGCGACAGCGTGGCCATCACCACCAGTAAGGCCGTCACCCCCTGGGTGCGGTTAGGCCTGGCCGCCGACCAATACACCAGCCACCTCAGCGCGATCGAGAAGATCAGCATCGAAACCTTCGATCTGGCCATGCTCGACGAACCCGACGCCACCCTGTTCGTACTGGCCCCCAACACCGGCACCGCGGCCGGGGCCGCGGTCGCGCTCATCGACTCCATCATCCGCAGCTTCCGGCAGAAAACCGCCAATCACCAACTGACACACCGGTTGCTGCTCGAACTCGACGAAGTCTGCAACTCCTGCCCGCTGCCCGCGCTGCTGAACTACGTCGGCGAATCAGCCGGCCTGGGCGTCAACATCCTGGCCACCGTGCAGGCGTCCAGCCACTTCGACGTCGTCTACGGACCCAAATACGCCGACGCCCTGCGTGACATCTTCCCCGGCACCCTGATCATGTACGGGGCCCATGAACGCCACCTCCTCGAACAAGCCTCCCACTGGGCTGGCCTGTCCACCCGGCGCACCGAAACCTACGAACCCAACTGGGGCAGCCGCTCCCAATCATCACAATTCGGCGCCACCCTCGAATGGCAAGAATTTCTGCCCCAAGACCGCGAAGAAGCCCAGCTCGTCACCAAGGGGACACCAGGGAACCGAGTCCTCATCCCCGATTGGTCGCAATTCATCAAGATCTTCGACCAAGCGATCAGCCGGCGACTGGAAAAGAGCCGCACCTAGAAACGCGGGCGAGCCCTCGGAAAACGTTTAATTCTAGGCTGTTACGTCGTTATCTGTAATCGCAGCGCAGCGCCGCGCGGCGCCGGTCGGGCAGACGACAATGGATCTGTGACCGAAGATCTAGGCAGCAGCCGGCAGTCCCCGAAGCGGCCACCGGCCCGGCTTGAGGACTTGGAGCTGCTGGTTCGAGTACCGGGGCAGCCCCAGGCCATTCGCGCGTTCCCCCGCGGTGAGCAAGCTGAGGCCGACGCGTACGCGGCCGCGGTCGGCGGTAGCGTCGAGCCGCTTCGCTGAACCAGCGCTTTAGCCCGACGGGCCGTAGCCGTCGCGGATGACCGGGCGTTGTGTCGGCCGGCGCCACAGGAATAGTGGGCGTTGAGTGGATTCGTTGAGGAGCGTGTACTTGATGTAGCCGAGGCCGAGCAGCTCGTGCTGACGGTAGCTGCGTTCGCGGTGGTATCCAACGAGGCGAGGGCCGGGTCGAAGCGCCTCACATGGTTGGCGACTCACAGCGCCGCAGCGTGGGCATGGAAAACGTGCCCGGTGGTCGTGTAGGTCACCGATGATCAGTTCGCCCCTTTCGCCGAGGCTGGTGCGCCTCGCGGGCAAGTTGTGCGCTGTCGGCGGCGGGCGCAACAGACCCAGGTCCGAATAGGTGTGGTGCGGAAGCGGCGATGGGACACCAGGAAGTTACACCAAAATGAGCGGTGCAGAGTCGCAGGAGCAATGCGCCGAACCGATTCCATTATCTGCTTCACGTCGAAACGCCTCCGCACGACGGGCATTCACTCATCTCTCGGGTTGCGGTAGGTCGTTGCTGCGAAGTTGTGCTCGCCAGTCCGCCGAAACCGCCCCGATGTTCGGGGTTCGCCCTGTCAGGTACCTTGGTCGCGCTTGGTGTTTGACGTCGCTAGACGGAATTCATTGACGTAGACAAAGTATTTGTTGTTCCAGAGGGCGGCCTCGGTCTGGTCCTCGATGGCCCTTCGGCCCGGACCGAACGTGTCAAGAAAGTCGACAGCCACCGCGAGAG
>JAOPWF010000418.1 GCA_025965815.1 Mycobacterium sp. | reverse complement strand
ATCGGGCCCTGGCGTCGAATCGCAGGTGAAGGTGTTCTCGTCGATGCTTCCCAGCGAGAAGACCAAGGCTCCGGACGTGTTCTCCGCGTTCACGCCGTATCCCGGCTCGAAATCCGGTGTCACCTTGGCGACCGGGATGGTCGATCTCGCCTCGGGCCGGGAAAGCATCGTCACCGTCCCCGGGCCGGGAGACGCGCCACAGGTGAAGACCTTCCGCTACGACCTGTACAGGCCCACCGCGCGGGCGCAGGCCAATGGCACGGCGACCGAGCACGCCGCCAAGCCCGACCAGCCGACGATGACGTCGGAGTTCCTGGCCTACGACCAGGGGTACACCGGCGGTGTCTCATTGACGACGGGATGGGTGGCCGGTGCCGAGGGCGGCGCGAAGAGCATCATCACCGGGCAGCTCGCCGACCAAGGCACTGTGCGGGTCTGGTCGACGGGGTCGCGCCTCGACGGCGAGCCCAGGATGTACCTGGAGAGCCCGAACCACCACGACGGCAATGTCGCCTTCGCCCAGACCGCCTCTTTTGCACCCTTCACCGGGGGCGGCCCGAAGGGCGTGACGGTGGCGACCACCAGTACGACGGCGGGTGCGGACCTTCTGGTCAGCGGCGGCAACGCCGGCGCTGCCGAGGTTCGCAAATACGGTCTCGGGCGCGCGGCACCCGACGCGAAGACGCTCACACCCACATTGCTGACCACACTGCCGGCCATACCCGCCGTGAACGGCGCCGCGCCGCTGGCGGGCCGTTAACTCAGGGCAGGTGCCAGAACTGGGTGGTCACCAGGTAGAAGACCACCACCCAGAACAGCATCACGCCGGCGACGATGCCCATTCCGCGCCAGTTCGTCCGTGCCTGCGGCACATTCGGTGGCGGCCGCAGCCAGTGCTTCAGCAACGGGTTCACGTAGTACGGCATCGTCACAAAGCTCATCAGGAAGCTGGACAACAGGTTTCCGACCAGCAAGCTGAGCCACAGCGGCATCCCCAGCGGGGAAAGCGCCAGGGAAAGCAGCACGACGGTCGGATACAGGCCCACCCAGACCGCGACGGCACTCTTGGTCTCCGACGGCGGCGGCGCCTGGTTGCCGTGCTCGTCAAACGCAAACCAGCTGCCGAACGAGTTATCGATGGTGCGGGAGTGGAAGTCGGAGAATTTCGCACCCTCGGAGAGAAGCTGCTGGCGCTCGGATGACATCAGCCATTTGTCGAGATCGTCCGCATTCTCGTACCGGTACAGCGCGGTCCATTCGTCCTGCACACCCTCGACAGGGCGGAAGAGCTCGGTGCCACGGAAGCCGTTAAATGTGCTCTCCGCCACCCGCAGTCGCTCCTGCCATGCGAGGAAGTCCTCGACGTTCTCCTGGCTCACCCGATGAGTGACGACGACGGTCACCAGCGGATCTGTCGGCCTCGCCCCACCGCCGACAACCTGCTGGGTGCCGGGCCCGTCGAAGTACTGCTGACCGGCGGCCAGTCGATTCTGACGGGTGGCGCTGTTGATCCAGGCTTGGACGTGGGCGACCGAGTCGAAGCGGTAGACGACGACCCAGTCGGATTGCACGGCGGTGGGCGGGTTGATCTCGGCGGCGAGAAACCCCGGATACTTGGAGGCTTCGCGGTTCATATCCTGTTGCCACGCTTCGAATTCCAGCTCCGAGCCCGGGCGGACCCGCTGGCCGATGATGACCGTCGCGGCGGTGTCGGTGGGCTTCTTGGTGTCCATGCCTTCTCCTTGCGCAATCTGCTTGCGGCTCAAGTGGCCGGGTTCAGTCGGCTCGAGTCGAGGCGGGTGTAGATGCGCTCGGGACTTAACGGCAACTCCCGATAGCGCACACCGGTCGCGTTCTCGAGCGCGTTGGCCAACGCCGGAGCGACCGGATTTATGCAACACTCCGCCATGCCCTTCGCGCGCATCGGCCCCACCGAGTCGGTCGAGTCGACCAGAAGCACCTCGGTGCGGGGAACATCGGCGTAGGTGGGAATCCGGTAGTTGCGCAGGTTCGGGTTGACCATGACGCCGTCGGAGTCGACGTGGAAGTTCTCGGTCAGCGCGAAGCCGATTCCCTGCGCGACGCCGCCCTCGACCTGGCCGCGCACCTGCGCCGGGTTGATGACGACTCCGGCGTCGGTGGCCTGCACGCTGTACAGGATGCGGATCTCGCCCGTCACCCGGTGCACGGCGATACGGAAGCCGTGGGTGTTGAACGTGACGCTGCGCGGCGACCCATATGCCTTGCGGGCCTCCGTAAACCGGATACCGCGTGCACGGGCCGCCTCGATGAGTTCAGCGAGCGACAGCCGGCGGTGGCCGCAGACAACGCCGTCGTCATCCATCGAGCATGCGGCCACTTCAACCTGGGCGTGTGCGGCCGCGAAGCCCAGGATCCGGTCGCGCAGGGCCGTCGAAGCCTTCTGTACGGCGTTGCCCGCGACGAAAAGTCCGGCGCTGGCGAAGGCGCCGGTGTCGAAGCCGGTCCGGTCGGTGTCGGACTGCACCAGGTGTATCCGGGACGGGGTGGTGCCGAGTTGGGTGGCCGCGATCTGGACGTGGGCGGTTGACGTGCCCTCGCCGAATTCGACGGTGCCGACGGCGATCTCGTAAGTGCCGTCGTCACGCAGCGTCGCCCACGCCTCAGAGATGTGCTCGGTCGGCGGCGCGGTCTCGTGCAGCGAGCTAGCGGAGCCGACACCGATGAGCCAGTCGTCACCGAGCCTCTGACCGTTGCCGCTGCGGCGCAGGGCCGCGTCGACGAGGTCGATGCACTTCGCGATGCCGTCCTCGGTGAACGCGACGTCATCAGGGTGGTCGTCGATCGCCAGCAGGGCGTCCCCGGGGCGGACGACATTGCGACGCCGCAGTTCGAGCGGGTCCATGTCGAGCTTGACCGCAAGCTCGTGGATAGCGGATTCCACCGCGAACGCCGGTTGGGTCATGCCGTAACCGCGCAGGGCCCCACTGGGCACATTGTTGGTGTACACGGAGTACCCGTCGAACTTCTTGTTGGCGCAACGGTACAGCGCGATGGCGGCACCGGCGGCGAACAACGTCTCACCGCCGTGGTTGCCGTAGGCGCCGGTATTCGAAATATTGCGGACCTGGAATCCGGTCAGTGTGCCGTCGGCGCGCGCCCCCAGCTTGACCGTCAGCTTCATCGGGTGGCGGGGCGAGGCGGTGGTGAACTCCTCTTCCCGGGTGTACTCGAAGCACACCGGCCGGCCGGTGTCGAGCGTGCCGAGCGCGGCGAGGTCCTCGGAGATCACCTCCTGCTTCCCACCGAAACCGCCACCGACGCGCTTGCAGAAGACCCGCAGCTGATCGGGACGCAGATCGAAAAGATGGGCGAGCTTGCCCTTGGCAATCGACGGTGACTGCGAACTGGTGCGCACGTGCAACCGGCCGTCCTCCGTCCACGCGATCGAGCCGTGCGTCTCCAGATGCGCGTGCTGCACCCGCGGCGAGAAGTACGTGCCCTCATGGATCACATCGGCTTCGGCGAACCCGGCCTCGACATCACCGATTTCACCGTGCAACTCGAGCAGGATGTTGTGCACGGGGTCCCGGACGAATGGGTCGTCGGACCCGTGCAACTGCGGCGCGCCGTCGGCCATCGCCTCTTCCGGGTCGAACACCGAAGGGAGCACCTCGTACTCGACGACCACCTTGCGGCAGCCTTCCTCCGCGGCTCCGACCGTGTCGGCCAGCACCGCGACCACCCGTTGCCCCACGAACCGGACCTTGTCGTCGAGAATGTAAGTGTCGTCGGGATCGACCAGGTGATCGGTGTGGATCGCGGTGTTGAAGCGCTTTCGCGGCACGTCCTCCCACGTGTACACCCGGTGCACGCCCGGCACCGCCAGGGCCGCGGACTTGTCGATCGACACGATGCGCGCGTGAGCGTGCGGCGAGTGCAGCACCTTCAGGTGCAACATGCCGTCCATCTCGGTGTCCATGGTGAACTCGGCGGTCCCCGTCACGACGCCGGTCGCCGCTGGCGCGCCGACGCTGGTGCCGACGGCCCGTCCCGGGAGCGCTTCCTCGATCCCGGTGACACCGTTGACCGCGTCTTCGATGGCGCGATAGCCGGTACAGCGGCAGAGGTTTCCCTTCAGCGCGCGCGGTAGGTCCTTCTTCTGCTCCTCGGTGAAGGTCGCCGAGGTCATGATCATGCCTGCGGTGCAGAAGCCGCACTGGAAACCGGGGGCGTCACGGAACTGCCGCTGGACCGGATGCAGGTTCTCCGGGGTGCCGAGGCCCTCGATCGTGGTGACCTCGCGTCCGTCGGCACGGAACGCCGGGGTGATGCAGCTGTGCACGGGGTTGCCCTCCAGCCAGACCGTGCATGCCCCGCAATCGCCTGCGTCGCAACCCTTCTTGACGCCGTGATGGCCGAGCGAGCGCACGAATGTGCGCAGGCACTGGCCGGGACGCGGCTCTTCGTCGAATGTCTTGCCGTTCACCGTGTAGGTCATGCCTGCCCTCCCGCGCTGAACTCGATCCGGATCTCCTCGGCATAGTGCTTCGCCAGGTGCCGGCGATGGTCCGGTGTGCCGTTCGGGTCGACGAACCACTCGTCCTGCGGTATCGCGTCGATACTCTGCTGGAGCGTCTCGGCGTCGGGCACGGTGTCGAACCGCAGGCGCACCGGCTTGGTGGTGCCCGCGGTGATGGTGAGCAGCAGGTCGGACTGCTGAGGCGATTGCGTGGCGATCATGAACAGCGTCGAGCGGCCCAGGTGGGTCAGGGTGAAGCGGCGGTGCGTATGCCGCTTTCGCAGAGCGCTGACCGGGATGTCGATTTTCCGGAGAATCTCACCCGGCCCGAGGATGTTCTCGTGGTTGCCCGTCACGAAGTCCGCCGCGTCGACGGTGCGCTCGGAGCCATCGGGCGCCCACAGTGTGTACGTCGCCTCCAGCGCGACCGTCATCGTGATCATCGGGCCCGCGGGCAGTGCCATGCAGATGTTGCCCCCGACGGTCGCGGAGTTCCACACCTTGAATGACGCCAGAAAGGACTCACAGCTGGTGGTGAACAAGGGGGCGGCTCGCCAGTCATCCGGCGGCGCAAACGCATACAGGTCATGGATAGTGCACATCGCGCCGATCTCGAGACCGGCATCGCCCGGCACCAGGGTGTCCCAGCCGAGCGGCGTCAGGTCGATGAGACGCCGCAGCCCCGGTTGTTGATCGGAGAACAGCCAGGTCCCCCCGGCCAGCCAGGCATCGCCGGTACGCCAGTCGACACCCGGTCGCTGGGCGGGTCGCCGAACCACGTCGGTGATGGTGTTCAGATCCATGCATGCTCCCCCGGGAAATCGGCGGTCGTCGGTGTTTGCCGAATTGCCAAACGCATCTGACTCTAGACACCTCGGTGCGTCCTGGGGCGTGTTTGCCACCTTCACTTGCCGTGTCGACAATTACGGGCCGCCTGCGCCGTTCGCGCCTGGGAGCTTGCTGTGGACGTAGCCGTCACCGATTTCGCCCGCGATACCACGGATTGCCGGTGAGCCGCGATGGTCGGAAGGCGGGGCGACCTAGCTGGGGGCGCGAACCGGGCGTGACCACCCAACAGCCGACCGACATCCCGTGGTTCTACCTCCGCCGCGAAGCCCGGCGGCTATTGGTCTCCGACCGGGAATGGTCCTGGGGCGATGCCGAAACGCGGCCCGGCGAGCCTGCTTTGGCAGCGCTTCTCGACACACCGGGCTAGCGTGGCTGTGTATGGCCCGACATCGAACTGATCGGTGTCCCGTTCGGCGGCTACGGGCGGACCGGCAATCAGGTGCGTGCGGCGGTCGCGCTGTGCGATGCCGGACTGCTGGGCGCCTTCGACGGTCACCGCCTTGCGGACAGCCGGGATCTCGATCTACCCGCCCCGACGCGCGAACGTGGGCCGCGGACAGGCCTCATCAACGAACCCGCGCTGGTCGCGATGACCGAGGCCCTCAACGAGCGGGTCGGATCGGCGGTGACGGCGGGCCGGTTCCCGGTCGTGTACGGCGGCGATTGCTCGACGCTGTTGAGCATCGTCACGGGTCTGCGGGACCACGCCGGCGAGGTCGGCGTCGTGTTCATCGACGGCCACGTGGACGCGATGCCGCTGGACGTCTCAGAGGACGGTGAGGCAGCCAACGCCGAGATCGGACTTCTGCTGGGCCTGACGGGTCACCTTCTCGAAGGGCCACTGAGCGAGCGACTTCCCGCGCTGTCGCCCGAGTTGTTGACGGTGCTCGGACCGCGGGACGAAGCCTGGCGGAAACAGTTCAACGCTGGTTCGCTCGGTGGCTGCGGAGTGTGGCTGGCGCCGCTCGCCGAGGTGGCCGACGACCCCGCCGGCACCGGGCGTCGCGCAATCATGCACCTGGCCGGTTGTACCGATCGCTGGTGGCTGCACATCGATTTCGACGTGCTGGACCCGATTGAGTTCCCGGTGCAGGGCCTGCCCGGTGTCGAGGATGAGCCGGGTGGTCTGACGTGGGTGCAGCTCACGACGCTGGTGGCGAGCATGGTGGCCATCGGCGGATGTGTCGGCGCCAGCGTGGCGATCTATGACCCCGAGCAGGACGCCGGCGTTACGGACGCGCGGAAGATCGTGGAGTTCGTCCGCCGTATTGCGGCCATGACGATTGACCAACCGCCCAGGATCCGCACGTAGCGCCACGTCGAGGCCTGCTCGCCGCTATGCCATGCTGGGCACTCGGTTTGGTACGTCGCGACAGGAGTGCGGTGACACACACGTCCGCGCCCGACGGGGCCCGCCCGCTGGCCGGAGTCCGGATCGTCGAGATCTCCAGTTTCGTGGCGGTGCCACTCGCCGGGATGACGCTTGCGCAACTCGGCGCCGAGGTGATCCGCGTCGACCCGATCGGCGGTGCGGCCGACTATCGCCGGTGGCCGCTCACCGAGGACGGCACGAGCATCTACTGGACCGGGCTCAACAAGGGGAAACGCTCCGTGGCGGCCGACATGCGCTCACCGGAGGGACAGCGACTGGTACAGCGCCTGATCGTCGAGGGTGGCGCGCAGGGCGGGATCCTGGTAACGAATGTGGCTGGGCGGCAATGGCATTGCTATGACACCCTGGCCGCTGAACGGCCCGATCTGATCCATCTCGAGGTGCTCGGACGGGTCGACGGCTCGACCGCCGTCGACTACACCGTCAACGCGGCAACCGGCTTTCCGCTGCTCACCGGTCCCGCCGATCACGACGGGCCGGTGAACCACGTGCTGCCCGCCTGGGATGTGGCGTGTGGAATCTACGCCGCGCTGTCGATAGTCACCGCGCTGCGGCACCGCGACGCCACCGGCGCGGGCAGTCGGATCACCCTGCCACTGGAGAACGTGGCGCTGGCCACCGCCGGGGCGCTCGGATTCCTCACCGAGGCGATGGTGAACGGCACCCAGCGCGAGCGACTGGGTAACTCGATCTACGGTCAGTACGGTCAGGACTTCACCAGCAGCGACGGCGTGTCCTTCATGGTGGTGACGCTGACCGGTCGTCATTTCCGCGCCCTGACGCAGCTCACCGGAACCACCAAACCCGTTGCCGCACTGTCCGTAGCGCTGGACGCCGATTTCACCGACGAGGGTGAGCGTTACCGGAACCGTGACGCGCTCACCGGCCTGCTCACCGTGTGGTTCCGCGAGCACACCGCCGCCGAGATCACCGCTGGGCTGTCGTCCACCTCGATCCTGTGGGACCGCTACCGCACGGTCCTGGAAATCGCCGCCGACGAGCGGGTGACCGCAAACCCGATGTTCGCACCGTTGCACCAGCCACGGGTCGGCGAGTATCTGGCGGCGGGGCTGCCGATGTCCATCGACGGCACTCATCCCCGGGCCGTCGCCGCGCCCGCACTGGGCGATGACACCGGCGACGTCCTGCGCGAGTGGTTGGGCGTGCCACCCGACCAGGTCGCCGCCCTGGCAGAATCCGGCATCATCGCAACCACATCGCCCGAGGAGGCCGGCCGATGACTGGCATCCTGCTGAATCTGGTCAATGTCACGCCGGCCGCGGGCGCATCCGACGTGTGGATCGGCCCGGGACACGGCCCGGCCGGAAAACGGGCGTTCGGCGGCCAGTTCGCCGCGCAGGCGTTGGCGGCGGCGTGTCGCACCGTGGACGCCGGTCCGCCATCCGACGTGCGGCCCACCAGCCTGCACGTACAGTTCCTGCGTGCCGGAGACGCCGCCGAACCCGTGGACTACGAGGTCCAGCGTGTGTTCGACGGCCGCACGGCGATGTCACGCCGCGTGCTGGGCCGGCAGGCCGGTCGGCTGCTGGTGACCGGCACGGTGGGATTCGCCGCCGCCGCGGTCGGTCCCGGGCATGGTGCGCGAGCGCTGCCCGGCGACCCTGAAGAACTGGACCGGACCGGACCCATCGGCCCGGCGCCCTCGATGCCGCTGGACGAACTCGACATCAGGATCGCCGACGAGATGGCGGACGGCTCGTTTGTCCGGCGACTGTGGTGGCGCACAACGGTTCCGCTTCCCGACGACCCGGTCGTGCACGCCTGCGTCGCGGTGTTCGTGACCGACATCTACCTGATGGATCCGGCGGTGCGGGTGCACGGCCATTCCGTCGTCGACCGCAGCCACCGCACCGGCAGCACGGATCTTCGGTCTGGTTCCATCGCCGCGTCCGGGCCGATCAGTGGAATCTGCTCGAGTCGACCTCGCCCGCGGGTGCGCGCGGGCGAAGCGTCGTGACCGCAAGCCTGATCGGCGCGGACGGCGCGATCGCGGCGACCCTTGTGCAGGAGGGCATGCTGGTCAGCCGCGGGTGACGCACGGCTGTTCAGCTGCGGCCGAGAATGTCGTCGGAGATGATCCGCTGCTGAATCTCCGAGGCGCCCTCGAAGATCTTCGTCAGACGCGCGTCACGCCAATGCCGTTCCACCGCAAACGCTTTGGTGTAACCGGCACCGCCGTGCATCTGCAGGGCGTCGCTGGTGACGCGCTCGGACATCTCGGAGGCGAACAGCTTGGCCATCGACGCCTCCGTCGAGCAGCGTTCGCCGGCATCGATGTGCCGGGCGACCTGCAGGGTCAGCGCGCGGGCCGCCTCGATCTGGGTGGCCATGTCGGCGATCTTGAAGCGCAGCGCCTGGTTGACGGCGAGCGGCTTACCGAACTGGATCCGGGCGCCGATGTAGGACACCGCATCCTCCAGGGCCGCGCGGGCCAACCCGATGGAGCGGGCGGCGGTATGGACTCGTGCCACGTCGAGGTTGCCCATGGCGATCTTGAAGCCATCGCCCTCGGCCCCGACGAGCGCGTCGGAGGGGATGCGGAACTGGTCGAAGGACAGCTCCCAGGTCTTCCAGCCGTGGTAGCCGATCTTGCGCATCGGCGTGCCGGAGAGACCGGCCGGGAAGGGCCCCGGCTCCTTCTCGACGACGAAGCAGCTGATGCCCCTGGCCTTCCGGGCCGGATCGGGCATAGACGTGCGGGCGAACAGCAGGATGTAGTGCGCCCCATCGGCGAATGTGCACCACATCTTCTGCCCGGTGATCACCCATTCATCGCCGTCGCGCACGGCCTGGCATTTCACATTGGCGGCGTCGGATCCGGCCTCCGGCTCGGACAACGCAAAGGCGCTCAGGTAGTCGCCCCGTGCCGCCGCCGCCATGTGCTTGGCCCGCATCTCATCGGTCCAGCCTTCGAGGAACTGCTGGCTGCGGGCGATCAGGCTGGCGACGCTCATCCACGCGCCGGCCAGTTCCTCGGTGATCAGCGCGTATTCGAGCACGCCGAGGCCAAGGCCGCCGTGCTCCTCGGCGATGAGGATGCCGAAGAAGCCGACATCGGCCAGCTTGCGCCGCAGTTCCATCGGAATGTCCCCGGCGACCGGATCCAACTCGTTGGCGACCGGCAGGACTTCCTTGCGGGCGAATTCCCGTGCCAGCGCGCGGATGGCGAGTTGGTCATCGGTTAGCTGCATCATTATGCGGTCACCCTACTCAGCGGCACCGGACGTGAACGGTCCCTGCGTTCGGGGATGTGCTTTCGCACGGCGGACACCAGCTGCGTCAGCACCAGGCCGACGGTGATCGATGCGATGACACCCGCCAGCGGATCGCCTTCGAAGAGCGGGTACACCTGGAAGTGCGTGAGGTAGGTGTACAGCGAGGCCTCCGCGACGGCGCCTGTGCCCACGGTGAGCGCGCCCGGGCATCGAACCGCCGGAAGCCAGATCAGCAGAAGGAAGCCGGCGATCACGAGGGCTTCCCGAGGGCCGCTTGCGAAATAGCCGTGGACGCACCCGACGAACACGAGGGTCACGGCGACGCGCTGCCAGGTGGCCGACGCCTTGGCCGCGGCCCAGCCGACCGCGAAGAACCAGAACGCGAGCGGCGAGAACCACGCGTCGCGGCCCTCATCGAAGCCGAACAGGTCGTATCGCAGCGCCAGCCCGAACGCCAGGAAGGCCGCGGCGATCGCGAACGGGTGACGGCGTTCCAGCCGGTCGCTGACGGGCAGCGAGCACAGCGCGGCCAGGGCGATGAGTATCCAGACCAGCACCTCGACGAACCACAACCGTCCGGCGGTCATGCTGTCGAACGGCCCCAGAATCTTGTTGGCCAGCAGCAGGTTTGTGGCGTGGTAGTCGTCGGTCAGCGCCAGACAGACCGCGATCCACGTCACAGAAGGTACGGCGATCCAGGCGATCGTCCGGCGCAGGTGGCGTACCCGGGCGGACCGCGGCACCGGAGTCAGGCAGAACCGGCCGAAGTTGTACCCGGCGATGCCGAGCAGGATGTGCGCGCCACCCCACAAGTGGAAGAGGCCGGCGTGCGAGCCGACGATCAGCACGATCGCGGCGGCGCGCAACGCCACACTGGTTTCCAGCGTGGCACCGAACCACGGCCTCGACCGCCCGGCGCGATGAAGGCGGTGCAGCGGAGTCCGATGCCAGTCCGCGGGCAGCCTGCCCAGTGCGCGTTCCAGCCGAACCGACATGGTGACGTAGGACAGTGAGTCACCGCCGAGTTCGATGAAACTGCTGACCGCACCGATTGCCCGGCGGTCGATCTGCAGCACCTCGGCGAACAGACCGTACAGATCTGTCACGGGCTGCTCGACGGCGCGGGCGGGCGTGGCCGACTCGCGGGCGATGTCACGCACGGCCGGGTAATCCGGCTTGCCGGACGCCAACATGGGTAGTTCGGCAACGCTGACCACGGTGATCGCCGTCGGTGGCAGGCCGGTGGCCGCCGCAAGGCGCCGCACCTCCCCGTCGTGGTCACCCGTCACGGCGACGATGAGCCGGTCGTCGTCCTCGGTGCAGAACGCCGCAATGCCACGTTCACTGAGGATCGCCTCGAGGCGTTGCAGGTCGATCCGCACGCCGTACAGCTTGACGAAACGACTGCTGCGGCCGATCACCTCGAAAAGACCGTCGGCATCGCGGCGGGCGATATCGCCGGTCCGAAGGGTGTCGACGGTCTTGCCGAGCGCCAGGTCAACGGGGGAGTGCGCGTAGCCCATCATGACGTTCGGGCCGCGGTAGATCAGCTCACCGACGTCCGGGTCGGTCCCGCCGTCGAGCGGCTCGATGCTTAACGATCCGCCGGGTATCGGCAGTCCGATCGAGCCAGGACGCGATTGCGCGAGTTCGGCTGGCAGGTAAGCCATCCGGGCGGTCGCTTCGGTCGCCCCGTACATCACGAACAGCTGCCAGCCCATGCGATGTCCGAGATCGGCGAATCGCCGTACCCGCTCGGGATGCAGTCGGCCTCCGGCCTGCGTGACGTAGCGCAGGTGGGGCAGTTCCATGGTGGCGAACCCCACCCGGTCGAGAAGCTCGAAGGTGTAGGGCACGCCCGCGAAGGTGGTTCCGCGGTGGCGTCCGAACAGTTCCCAGAATTCGTCGTCGACGACGGAGCGGTCGGTCAGGATGATGCCGGCGCCGCGCAGCAGGTGGCTGTGAATCACGGACAGGCCGTAGCAGTAGGAAAGCGGCAACGTGGTTGCGGCCCGGTCTGATTCGCGAATATCGAGGTATTCGGCGATGGCGTCGGCATTGGCGGCCAGATTGGTGTGCGACAGGCGGACCAGTTTCGGCGAACCGGTGCTCCCGGAGGTGCTCAGCAGCAGAGCGAGGTCGGGGTGCAGCCGGTGCACGCTGCCGCGGCGGCGCACGTGGACGGTTCCGGTGCCGTCGATGATCACGTCGGGGTCATAGGCGTCGAGCAGCGCCGTGTGGTCACATCCCGGTGGAACTGGCATCACGGCGTGGTTGCCGGCGAGGGCGCCGAGATAGTGGATCAGGGTCGGGAGGTCGTTGTGCGCCTCGATCAGCACCAGTCGACGGTCGCCGCCGAGTTCGTCCGCCGACGCGGCGACCCGTTCGGCCAGCACCCGGTAGCTCAGTGGCTGAGTGGCCGATGCGACGGCGAAGCGGTCACCGCGACCGGCGAGACAGTCGACGAGGTGGCGCAACGAGGTCACCGTGTGAGTGGCGAATCGGGAGACCCGCCGAAAACCACGGCGCTTCCGTTGACGTCGATGTGTACTTTCGCGTCCAGCGGTGGCGGGTCGACGCTGGCCTGCCGAACGGTGATCGGGGCGGCGTCGCCCGGTGGGTCGATGGTCAGCACCACATCCGAGCCGAGGAACTCGGTGGTGATCACGGTGCCCACCCCATTGCGCTGTCCGGTGTCCGAAATCACTGTGGCGCAAAGCTGTTCGGGGCGAAGCATCAACTCCGCGGCGCCGACCGCCGAGTTCGCGCGGACCGGGATCGGGCCGAGTGCGCAGTGGGCGACCCCGGCCCGCACCGTGCACGGCAGGAACACGCAGTCGCCGAGGAATTCGGCGGTGAACCGGTCGGTCGGTTCGGCGTAGACCTGCTGGGGGGTGCCGACCTGGGTGAACCGCCCGTCGCGCATGACCGCCACCTGGTCGGCGATCGAGAGGGCCTCTTCCTGGTCGTGCGTCACCAGCAGCGTTGTCACACCGGCGGCGGCGAGCGTCTGCGCCACCGCCTTGCGGGTCGATGCGCGCAGGCCGGTGTCCAGCGCGCTGAACGGCTCGTCGAGCAGCATCAGGACCGGCTGGCGCGCGAGCGCACGGGCCAGCGCGACGCGTTGCTGCTGACCGCCGGACAACTCAGCCGGGCGCCGGGACGCGAAGGCCGGGTCGAGGGACACCGTCTGCAGCAACTCCTCGACGCGGGCGCGCACCCGCCCGTTGCGGAT
>JAOPWF010000411.1 GCA_025965815.1 Mycobacterium sp. | reverse complement strand
AATCCGGGAGAATCTGCTGGCCGGGCTGGCCGAGGGCCGGGACATGTGGCCCGGCATCCTGGGGTTCGAAGACACCGTGCTGCCGCAGCTGGAGCGGGCACTCATCGCCGGCCACGACTTCGTCCTGCTGGGTGAACGTGGGCAGGGCAAGACACGTCTGCTGCGCGCCCTGACCGGCCTGCTTGACGAATGGACGCCGGTGATCTCGGGTTCGGAGCTCGGTGAGCACCCCTACCGGCCGATCACGCCCGGTTCGATCCGCCGGGCCGCCGAACTCGGTGACGATGCCCCGGTTGCGTGGAAGCACCGCAGCGAGCGCTACACCGAGAAGCTGGCGACACCGGACACCAGCGTGGCCGACCTGGTCGGTGACATCGACCCGATCAAGGTCGCCGAGGGTCGCAGTCTCGGAGACCCCGAGACGATCGCCTACGGCCTGATCCCGCGGGCGCACCGTGGCATCGTCGCGGTCAACGAGCTGCCCGACCTCGCCGAGCGCATCCAGGTGTCGATGCTCAACGTGATGGAGGAGCGCGACATCCAGGTGCGTGGTTACACGCTGCGGCTGCCGCTCGACGTGCTCGTGGTCGCCAGCGCCAACCCGGAGGACTACACCAACCGCGGCCGCATCATTACGCCGCTGAAAGACCGCTTCGGTGCCGAGATTCGCACGCACTATCCGCTGGAACTCGAGGCAGAGGTCGGTGTGATCGGCCAGGAGGCGCATCTGTCCGCCCAGGTGCCCGACTACCTGATGCAGGTGATCGCCCGCTTTGCGCGTTATCTGCGTGAGTCGCGGTCGGTCGACCAGCGCTCCGGTGTGTCGGCGCGCTTTGCCATCGCCGCCGCGGAGACCGTCGCGGCCGCCGCCCGGCACCGCGCTGCCGTGCTGGGCGAGGGTGATCCGGTCGCCCGGGTGGTGGACCTCGGCACGATCATCGACGTGTTGCGCGGCAAGCTGGAGTTCGAGTCCGGCGAGGAGGGCCGCGAGCAGGCCGTCCTCGAGCACCTGCTGCGACGGGCTACCGCGGACACCGCGCAACGGGTGCTCGGCGGCATCGATGTCGGCCCGCTGGTCCTGGCCGTCGAGGAGGGGTCACCGGTCACGACGGGGGAGCGGGTGTCCGCCAAGGATGTGCTGGCGGCGCTGCCTGACCTGCCGACCATCGATGCGGTGGCCCAGCGCCTCGGCGCAGAGTCCGACGGTGAACGCGCCGCGGCGGTCGAGTTGGCCCTGGAGGCGTTGTACCTGGCGAAGCGGATCGACAAGGTGTCTGGGGAAGGCGAAACCGTCTATGGCTAAACCCGGTTCGCGGGGCACATCGCGCTACTCCGCGTACAGCGGCGGCCCCGATCCGTTGGCGCCGCCGGTCGACCTGCGCGAGGCGCTGGAGCAGATCGGGCAGGACGTCATGGAGGGCACCTCGCCGCGGCGGGCGCTGTCCGAACTGCTGCGTCGCGGCACCAAGAACAGGGCCGGAACCGACCGGCTGGCCGCAGAGGCGAACCGACGTCGCCGGGAACTGTTGCAGCGCAACAACCTCGACGGCACGCTGCAGGAGATCAAGAAGCTGCTCGACGAGGCGGTGCTTGCCGAACGCAAGGAGTTGGCGCGGGCCCTCGACGACGACGCCCGCTTCGGCGAGTTGCAGCTTGAATCGCTGTCGCCGTCGCCGGCCAAGGCCGTACAGGAGCTCTCCGACTACGAATGGCGCAGCGGCGAGGCGCGCGAGAAGTACGACCAGATCAAGGATCTGCTCGGCCGCGAGATGCTCGACCAGCGCTTCGCCGGCATGAAGCAGGCGCTGGATGGTGCCACCGACGAGGACCGGCAGCGCGTCAATGACATGCTCGACGACCTCAACGACCTGCTGGACAAGCACGCAAAAGGACAAGACTCGCACCAGGATTTTCAGGACTTCATGGACAAGCACGGCGACTTCTTCCCGGAGAACCCGCGCAATGTCGATGAGCTGCTGGACTCGCTCGCCCAACGGGCCGCCGCCGCGCAGCGGTTCCGCAACAGCCTGAGCGCTGACCAGCGTGCCGAGTTGGACGCGTTGGCGCAGCAGGCTTTCGGCTCCCCTTCGCTGCAGCAGGCGCTCGGGCGTCTCGACGCGCACCTGCAGGCCGCCCGACCGGGAGAAGACTGGAACGGCTCGTCACGATTCTCCGGCGACAATCCGTTGGGCATGGGCGAGGGCGCCCAGGCGCTGTCCGACATCGGCGAGCTCGAGCAGCTCGCCGAGCAACTCTCGCAGAGCTACGCCGGGGCGACGATGGACGACATCGATCTCGATGCGCTGGCCCGTCAGCTCGGCGACGAGGCCGCCGTAGATGCGCGCACGCTGGCCGATCTGGAGAAGGCTCTGGTCAATCAGGGTTTTCTGGACCGCGGTTCCGACGGGCAGTGGCGGCTGTCGCCCAAGGCGATGCGTCAGCTCGGTCAGACCGCGCTACGCGACGTCGCCCAACAGCTGTCGGGTCGTCGCGGCGAACGCGACACCCGCCGCGCCGGTGCGGCCGGTGAGCTCACGGGCGCGACGCGGCCATGGCAGTTCGGCGACACCGAGCCGTGGAACGTCACCCGCACGCTGACCAACGCGGTGCTGCGGCAGTCCGGCACGGGTATGTCCGACGGGCCGATCCACATCACCGTTGACGACGTCGAGGTCTCCGAGACCGAGACACGCTCGCAGGCGGCGGTGGCGCTACTGGTGGACACCTCGTTCTCGATGGTGATGGAGAACCGGTGGCTGCCGATGAAGCGCACCGCGCTGGCCCTCTACCATCTGGTCAGCACCCGGTTTCGCTCGGACGCGTTGCAGATCATCGCCTTTGGCCGCTACGCCCGCACAGTGACCGCCGCCGAGCTGACCGGGCTGGAGGGCGTCTACGAGCAGGGCACCAACCTGCATCACGCGCTGGCATTGGCGGGACGCCATCTGCGCCGTCACCCCAACGCACAGCCGGTTGTACTCGTCGTCACCGACGGTGAGCCCACAGCACACCTCGAGGACGCCGACGGGGAAGGGACGGCGGTGTTTTTCGACTACCCTCCGCATCCGCGGACCATCGCGCACACGGTCAAGGGATTCGACGACGTTGCCCGGCTGGGCGCGCAGGTGACCATCTTCCGGCTCGGCAGCGATCCGGGTCTGGCGCGCTTCATCGATCAGGTCGCCCGACGTGTCGAGGGCAGGGTGGTGGTGCCCGATCTGGACGGGCTGGGGGCCGCCGTCGTCGGTGACTACCTCCGTTCGCGAAGGCGGCGCTAACCGGCCTTGCGCTTCTTGCGCTTGACGCCGACGCTGCCCCACAGCGAAAAACCGCGGATTCGCACGTACGGCGCTCCTGGGGAACCTTCGCCACTGACGCTCTGGTCGAAGGTGCCCATCACACCGATTCCGCGCAGGTCCACGTTCACCTCGGGCGGCACCAGGATGGTCTGGCCGCCCATGATCGAGTACGAGTGGATCTCCACTTCGGGTGACGTGAAGTCGGCGTACCGCAAATCCACCACGCCGCCGCCCCACAGGGCGAAGGTCGTCATCCGCTTCGGCACGTTCCAGCGGCCGCGGCGCTCGAAGCCGCTCATGATGGCCAACAGCAGTGTTGATGGTGCCGGCCTGCACGGACCGCCGCCGCGAGCCCTGGTGACGGCGCCGGGGAGGTCGGCGCTGATCCGGTCCAGTTCGTCGTACGTCTGCGCGGCATACGCCCTGGTCAGGCGGTCCTCGTACTCGCTCATCGGCAGCTGGCCTTGGGCAGCGGCATCGGTGAGCAA
>JAOPWF010000393.1 GCA_025965815.1 Mycobacterium sp. | reverse complement strand
CGATTCGGCCGACCAGCATGGCCACCGGCCAGCCCGCGTCCACGCTGCGCAGTACATCCGCCAACGGGTCGCGGCGCCCAGCGAAAAGCCCACCGAAAAGCCCACGGAAAACCCGCCAGCGGTACTCGACTCCCCGCGCGACACTGTGCACGCTCAGGGCACTGGCTATGCCCATCGGTGTGGTGCCCAACCTGCGGGGCCAGACGCGGTTCACCTCGGCGTGCACGCGACACTGCTCGCCGGCGAACCACCCCAACCCCGCCCTGCTGTCGGGTCCGGTCAGCGCGGCGCCGTACGCCGGATCCATCAGCGCGCCCGCCACCACTGCCACGCTGGGGCCGCACGTGACGTCGTCACGCTGACGAAGGCGCAGACCTTGCAGGTTCATCGACTTCAGGCTAGAACGCCCAGACGTGCCTAGGCTGGGAACCCCGATCCCCTACCCCGGAGGCGCCCGATGCGGTTGTCCACGCGAAACCAACTGAGTGGAACCATCATCGAGGTCAACCTCGGTGCCGTGATGGCGACGGTCAAGGTGCGACTCGACGGTGGCGACCAAGTCGTCACGTCGTCGATCACCAAGGACGCCGCGGTGGATCTCGGCCTCGAGGCAGGCATGGCCGCGACGGTGTTCGTCAAGTCCACCGAGGTGACGATCGGCGTCGAATAGCGAGGCATAGCGCCATGAGTCAGGTCCGGGACAGCAGGGCCTTGGCCTTCTCGCGGAGCTCGATCTTGCGAACCTTGCCCGTCACGGTCATCGGGAATTCGTCGATCACCTCGACATAGCGCGGGATCTTGTGCCGGGCTATCCGCCCGGCACAGAATTCGCGCAGACTCTCGCTGGTCGGTGTTTCAGCGCCCTCGCGCAGCCGGATCCAGGCCATCAGTTCTTCCCCGTACTTGTCGTCCGGCACGCCGATGACCTGCGCGTCGACGATGTCCGGGTGCGAGTACAGGAACTCTTCGATCTCCCGCGGATAGATGTTCTCGCCGCCCCGGATCACCAGGTCCTTGATCCGGCCCGTCACGTTGAGGTAGCCGTCGGCGTCCATCGCCGCGACGTCGCCGGTGTGCATCCAGCCGTTTCCGTCGACGGCCTCTGCCGTCTTCTCCGGATCGTTCCAATAGCCGGCCATCACGCTGTACCCGCGAGTGCACAGTTCGCCCGCCGTGCCTCGCTCAACCGGCTGCCAGGCCGGATCGACCACCTGGATCTCCAGGTGCGGACCCACCCGGCCCACGGTACCCACCCTCTTCTTCAACGTGTCGGTCGGCAGTGTCTGGGTGGATACCGGAGACGTCTCGGTCATCCCGTAACAGATCGCCACCGCGCCCATGTGCATGCGGTCGATCACATTGCGCATCACGTGTTCCGGACAGGGCGATCCCGCCATGATGCCGGTACGCAGGCTGGTCAGATCGAAGCTGTCGAAGTTCTCCAGCGCCAGTTCGGCGATGAACATCGTCGGCACGCCGTACAGCGACGTGCAGCGCTCGGTCGCCACGGCCTCAAGCGTCACTTCCGGATCGAAGCCGGGCGCCGGTATCACCATCGCCGCGCCGTGCGATGTGCACGCCAGATTGCCGAGAACCATTCCGAAGCAGTGGTAGAAGGGCACCGGAATGCAGACCCTGTCCGACTCCGTGTAGCCCAGACCCTCGCCGACGAAGAAGCCGTTGTTGAGGATGTTCACGTGGGTCAGGGTCGCCCCCTTGGGGAAACCCGTTGTGCCGGAGGTGTACTGGATGTTGATCGGATCAGCGGGATCGAGCGACGCCTGCAGCCGGTCCAGCGCGCCGGCATCGATGGCGGTGCTTTCAACCTGCGCCCATGCGTCGGAGCCGACGATGACAATCTCACGAAGCGCGGGGCATCGATCACGAACCGAGTCCAGCATCCCGGCGTAGTCGGAAGTCTTGAATGATCGAGCGGCGAACACCAGGCACATCGACGACTGATTGAGGACGTATTCGAGTTCGTCGGTTCCGTATGCGGGGTTGATCGTCACCAGGATGGCGCCGACGTGCGCCGTGGCGTATTGGATGAGGGCCCACTCGGCAGTGTTCGGCGACCAGATGCCCACTCGGTCACCGGTCGTGACGCCACGTTCCAGCAGCGCCGTGGCGATCCGATGGGTGCTGAGCAGGAACTCGTCGTAGGTCCACCGGCGGTTCGTGGCGCAGTCGACGAGGGCTTCTCGCCCGGGGAAGTCCGCGGCGGTGCGCGCGAGGTTCTGTCCGATCGTTTCGTCCAGCAGGGGCACGTCACTGGTGCCGCGGTCATACGACAACGCGACCGACATAATCGACCTTCCCCGCATGGGTGGATGGACTGCTGAGATTTTATGCGCCCCGTCAATGCCGAAAGGCCGCTTCCAAGTTTGAGTGCACACTTGTTACCGAATGACGCTCGGGGGTAGCCGATAGGTCATGACTTTCGATCTGACGCCAACGAAGGCGCAGCTCGACCTGGCTGAACGCCCCCACGACTTCGCCCCGATGTTTCGGCACGCCACGGCGCAGCCCCAGACCCGCGAGGCGATCGAGGGTGGCCGGCATTCCGGTTCGGCGACGCTGGGCGATGCAGATCGACGCCGCCCGTCTGCTGACATTGCGGGCGTCCTGGATGGCCGCCACCGGTATCCCATTTGAGCGCGGTGCGGGGTCGATGTCCAAGCTCGCCGCCAGCGAGGTCGCGGTCAAGACCACCGAGCGGGCCATCCAGACGATGGGCGGCTGGGGATACATCGGCGACCACCCGGTGGCGAAGTGGCACCGAGATGCCAAGCTGTACACCATCTTCGAGGGCACCAGCGAGATTCAGCGCATCGTCATCTCGCACGCCCTTGGTGCCGCCGACGGGGCGCCGCCGCTGCATTTCGACCTCGAGCCGACCGGTGGACCGCTGAACCGGGTGTTCGGTCGCGGCACGCCGATCCGGACCGGCTGGCAGCGCCCCACTGTCGGTGCAGGACGGGATCCCCGGGCCGATCATGCGGGCGGCGATGAAGGTGCTGCAACCGCCCCGCAAGTAGTGCGGGTTGACCGCCGCGGCGATACGTTTGTGAGATGCGGGCGCTCATCATCGCCGACGTACAGAACGATTTCTGCGAAGGCGGCTCACTGGCGGTGTCCGGCGGCTCCGAGGTGGCCCAGCGGGTCAGCGACTATCTCGCCGGAGAGCACGGCTATGACCACGTGGTGGCCACCAAGGACTACCACGTCGACCCTGGTCATCATTTCTCCAACCACCCCGATTACCGGGGCTCCTGGCCACCGCACTGCGTCGTCACCACCTCCGGCGCCGAGTTCCACCCGCGCCTGGACACCGGGCCGATCGAAGCTGTTTTCACCAAGGGCGAGTACTCGGCGGCGTACAGCGGCTTCGAGGGCAGTGACGAGGACGGGACGTCGCTGGTTGACTGGCTGCGGGCGCGCGGCGTCGACGAGGTCGATGTGGTCGGCATCGCCACCGACTACTGCGTGCTGGCGACGGCGGCCGACGCGGCGCGGGCCGGGTTCGCGACCCGCGTGCTGGTGGATCTCACCGCCGGCGTCGCCCCGGACAGCACGGCGAAGGCCCTCGACGATCTACGGGAGGCCGGCGTGGAACTCGTCGGCACGGCGCCGGCGAGCGGCTGAGGACTCCTAGTCGACGACGGTGAAGATCGGCTCGCCGTCTTCGGGGGTGCCATCGACCTGGCCGTGGTGCTTCCCCTTGTCCTCGGGGTCGATGTGCTCGATGACGTCCTCGGGCTCCGGTTCGGCGCGGTCCGGCGGGGTAGCGCGGTCGTTCTCGGAGTCTTCGTCGTCCTGGTCGTCGTCCAGCGGCCGGCCGGCCGGATCCGGCTCTTCGGCCTGCAGCTTGTAGCCGATCGGCTCACCCTCCCTTGCCTCTCGCGGAGTGAGGCCGTACTTGTTGCACTCGCTCCAGTCCTCCGGCGGATCGACGACCTCGTCTCCGTCCCTGTTGCGAACGTCATCGGAATCGGTGGACTCCATCGGGCTCAACGTGTCGCCGGGCCCACCCTGGTCGTTGGCCCAGGTCGGATCGTCGGGATCGGGATTGTCGGTCATGACAGCCGAGTTGCCTCTGATAGTGGGCGGTAAACACTCACAGGTCGATGACGACGTCGCTGCTCGGGGCCGCGCAGCAGATCAGGACCTCGCCGTCCGGCGGCGGTTCCAGTGGTTCGGTGACGTAGGTCGTCTGCCCCGACAGCAGGCCCGTCGAACAGGTGTGGCAGACCCCCGTGCGGCAGGACCATCGGGTGGGTACGTCGCAACTGTCGGCCAGGTCGAGTAGCGAATGCTGCCGCGCCGGCCAGGCCACCGAGAGACCGCTGCGCGCGAAGGTGACCAGCGGGCCGTCCCCGGGTGCGCCGGGAGGGTGGTGCGGAGCCGGCCGGGCGACGTCGACCAGCCCCGGGTTCACCGGGGACCGCGCACCGAACAGCTCGCTGTAGATCGATTGCGGCGCAACGCCTGCCGCGGTCAGCGCGGCTTGCACATCGGCCAGAAATCCCGTCGGCCCACACAGGTACGCCGACGACATCGGCGAGATCCCCAGCGCCGTCAGCGCCGCCGCGTCCGGGCGGCCGGCCGTCACCGTGTCGTCGGCCTGGGCCCCGGTCGGCTCCCCGGTCAGGAAGGTGTGCAGGTGACCGTTGGGCAGCGCCGCGATCAAGGCACGCGACTCCTCGGCGAACACGTGGTGGGCGCGGTCGCGCGCGGTGTGAATCCACCAGACATCCCGACGGCTACGGGCCTCGGCCAGGTGGGCGAGCATCGCCAGCACCGGGGTCGCCCCGATACCCGCCGACAGCAGCAGCACCGGGCTGTCGTCGTCACGCAGGACGAACTCTCCCCGCGGCGCCGCGACGTCCAACGTCGACCCGGCCGTGATCGTGCTGTGCAGGTAGGAACTGACACTGCCGGGCGTCTCCCGTTTCACACTGATCCGGTATCCACCGCCGGGCGCACCCGAGATCGAATAGCTTCGGACGGCCGCCGGAACGCCGGGCACCGGAACGCGGACCGTGAGGTACTGGCCCGGGGCTGGGCCGGGTAGCGGCTCGTTGCCCTCGACGGCCAGGTAGATCGACAGCACCACATCCGTTTCGGCCTGCGTCCGGGTGACCCGAAGCGGCCGGAAACCGCTCCATGCGCCTGACTGACCGGATCCGCTTGCGGCCGGTGGGCTGAGCAGGTCGCGGTACGA
>JAOPWF010000462.1 GCA_025965815.1 Mycobacterium sp. | reverse complement strand
GGTCATCCGTCGTCGGATTCTTCCCGGAGGAGTTCGTCGGGGTGGTGGGCGTGGTTGAGGTGGCCGTTCCAGGCGAGGCGGCCGGTGTTGGTGATGGTGGTGGTGATGTGGTTGGTGGTGGCGAGTTTGTGGGAGGGTGCGCAGGCGAAGAACAGGCTGTCGGCGTTGGTGAGGCCGCCGGTGGCCCAGTCGGGGGCGTGGTGGACTTCGGCGTGGTAGCCGGGTTGTAGGCAGCCGGGTTGGGTGCAGCCGCGGTCGCGGGCGTAGCAGATGATGCGTTGGTCGGCGGTGGCGATGCGTTTGGTGCGGCCGAGGTAGAGCGGTCGGCCGTCGTGGTCGTCGAAGACGGCGAGGTAGTGGATGGAGTCGGTGGCCATCCGCAGTAGGTCGCGCATGGGTAGCGCGCTGCCGCCGCCGGTGCGGGCCGGGGGTGGCATCGTGATGGCGGGGTCGGTGGCGGCGTGGGCGGCCTGGTTGAGTTCGGCCAGGGTGGTGGTGGCGATGACGGTGACCGGGAGTCCGCGGTGGGTGCCCAGGTCGGCGGAGGCGATGCCGGCGCGCAGGGCGAGTTTGAGGGCGTCGTGTAGGCGTTGGGGGCCGGTGCGGGTGTCGGTGGCGGCGTCCACGACGGCCGTCGGGTGCTCGGGGGTGTGGTGGCCGGGGCGGACCGCGGCGCCGACGGCTTCGAGGTAGGCGCGGGTTTCGGGGTCCAGCCAGCCCGACAGCCGGCTCATGCCGTCGGGGCCCTGGCGGTGCAGGGTCAGGGCGCGGCGGCGGGCGCGGTCGTGGTCGTCGAAGAGCCCGTCGGGGTTGACGTGTTCGGCGATGCGCGCCCCGGCGGCGGCCACGATCTGCGCGTCGTACTGGCCGGCCTGGCGCACGAGGACCCGTTCGGCGGTGTCGCGCAGCGCGGCGGGTACGTGTCCGGGCAGCACGTCGAGTGCCCGGCAGATCTCCCGGATGTGGTCCTCGCCGAGAGTGCCGGCTTCGGCGGCGGCGGCCAGCTCGGGCAGCTCGGGGGCGAGCGTGGGTCCGGTCAGCGACCGGCGGGGGCGGATGCGGGCGGCTACCCGGAAGCGGCGCCGCACCTCGGCGGGGGTGATCCGCAGCCGTTTCCACAGCAGCTGCGAGGCCACCGCCCCGGCCGGCAGGGCGGGATCCTCGGGCCCGTCGGGTGGATCGGCGATCTCCCCGAACATCCGGTAGGACAGGGCGCGGTGCACCCGCTGCTGGGTTTCCAGCCGGTCGGCCATCTCGACCCGAAACGCGTTACCCACCAACTCGGTGCCGGTCGCGCGCAGCCGGTCCTGGGCGGCGTCGACCGCGTCCAGCGCAGCACCGATCTCGTCTCGCGCCTGCTCCGGACTGATACCCACACCCCAACACTATCGAACACGTGTTCGAGACCACTCGCCCCAACACGCCACCTGTGGATAAAACCCAGACTGTGGACAATTCAGCCATTCATGTGGTGCCACCACCTGAATGCCCGTGCCCATGGGTGAACCCGCCAGCCTCGGAGAGCAGCTTTCCCTCCAGTGGCGTTCAGAACCGCATAACGCGTACCAGTCCGCGCTGCACGGCGCCGACGGTGATCGCCACCGGTCCAGTGCACCCCGTCATCGGTCCAGGCCTTGCACCCAGCTCCTGCGCGCATACGGAACCAATTCGTCTGGACCCGTTGGCAATCGGCGACAGTGACAGCCACGCTAAACCGCCTGCCGCACCTCGGCCTTCGGCACCGCATCACCGTTGGCTCGCCGCGACCTGATATAGAGAAGCCACATGACGATTGGCAGCAGAATGTCGGTCCACAGCGGGAATCCGATGTTGTATGGACTGGTGTTGTCGTCGACGACCCCGAAGTAGATGTGGCCCGCCGCGTCGCCGATGTACTGAATGAGCACGACGATCGTGCACAGCCAGAAGTATCCCCGGAACCGGTAGCCCATGATGCCGACCACACCAATGGCCATGTCACCCATGGCATTTTCCCATTGGAAGCCGCCGTCGCCCCGGGTGTAGCCGATCAGTTCAGCGGTCTGCGCACCGTCGAAGATGTGGTATGCCGCACCTACCAGGGACGCGACACCGACCACCCACACCATCCACCAGACCATGTGGATGTCTCGACCGCCGGCCGATCCTTCTGCCGGCGGCTCTGCACGAAACCGCCGATGAGCGCGATGATCACCGCGATGACGGTGGCCACAGGACACTGCCTCCTAACTGCGTCGCTACTTCACCAAGGCGACCGCGAAACCGTCCCAGCCCTTGGACCCGACGGTCTGAATCGCTGCGGTGTCCAGCCGGGGATGCTCACCCATCATCTCGATCATGTCGCGCACCGCCTGCGCCTGCTGATCGTCCGCGGCCGGCTCGAGCACCCGCCCGTTGCGAACGACGTTGTCCACCACGATGATCGAGCCCGTCGAGGACAGCTTGATCGCCCACTCGACGTACGCCGAGTTGTTCTCCTTGTCGGCGTCGATGAACACCAGATCGAAGGACCGCCCCTGGTCAGCCAAGGTCGGTAGCGTGTCCAGCGCCGCGCCGACGATGATCTCGACGCGGTCTGCTACACCGGCCCGTTCCAGGTTGGATCGCGCGACCTCGGCATGCTTCGGTTCGTACTCCAGCGTCACGACGCTGCCCCGCGGACCGACACCGCGGGCCAGCCGGATCGTGCTGTAACCGCCGAGGGTGCCGATTTCGAGAACGCGGGTGGCGCCGGTTGCGGTCGCCAGCAGCGACAGCAGCTTGCCGCTCTGGGCGGATACCTCGATCGGCGGCATCCCGGCCGCATCGGTGGCGTCGCGGGCCGCGGTCAATGCGGCATCCTCTGTGTGCAGAGCCTGGTCGAGAAACGCATCGACTGCCTGCGCGGTCGGTTCGCTCACCGAGCACACGGTAGTCGCTTTGGCCTACCGCACACCCTCTTTCGCGTAGACGACCCGCAACACATGTGCGACTTCGGGCCCCATCACCAGCCCCGCCAGCTCACCGAACACCGCCACGAACTCCGGTCCGTGCGGCGGGTTGACATCTGACAGGTGGTGGGCGATCTCGTGCAGCACGACAAGCTCCCGCATGGCCCACGTCGTACCGCGCTCGGGAACCGCGATGACGGCCACGTCGTCGCGGCGCTCGTAGTGGGCTGCGGTGGCCGCGCGCCTGGCACGCACGGTCAGCGGGTCGACCTCCGGCCAGCGCTCGCGAACCCTGGCAAGCGCCAGTACCTCGTCGACGTACCGCTGCACCGCGGGCACCGATCCGAAGCGCGCTTCAGGCGGCAGCGTCAGCTGTGTTCCGAAGAAGTCGACGGCGCGGCTGCCGTGTTCGCTCGCCCGGTCGAACAGGGTTCGGACGAACTCCTCTGCGGCGTACACCTTGGCGCGCTGCGAGTCTCTCGGACCGGGATCGATGCTCTTCGCGCGGGCGCTCATCGCGTCACTTACCCAGCACGCCGCGGGCTCTCGACAGCTCCGGGTTGTTGCCGAGCCGGGCCCGTCGGCCGGCCCGGTCCCCGGCCCGCCGCGCGGAGGACGAGTAGCCCGCCGAGGCGCGAGCCGCCTGCCAGGTGCCGCGGGCCTGGGACGCCTCGCGGTAGAAACTCTTCAGCTCGATCTCTTTGTCGCGCAGGGCAATCGCGGTCCCGGGTTGCCGCCCCCTGCCCTTGGTCGCCTCGCGCTGAGTCTCGTCGCGGGCCTGCGTCAGCCGCAGCCCGACGCGCGCCCCGAACGCCAGCTGGAAGTTCAGCCGCGCGGTGATGGTGGCCGTCGGGCGGTGCGCACCGGACGCGATGTACGCGTCGGAGGCCCGCACCATCTGCACCACCAGGCTGGCGTAGAGCGCGTGGCTGGCGTCGATGTCCTCGGCGAAGCCGTAGGCATAGACAAACGTCGAATTCGACGCGACGTCGCACTTCACGTCGTTGGCCGCCGCGATCACCGCGAAAAGCTGCACGTAGGTGCGCAGCCCCTTGGTGCCTGCCGCACCGATGGTGATGGTGCGCTGCAACGGGGTCTGCGCCGGTGACCGCTGGGCGGCGTGCGACCGCGCCACCGCGAGGTCGATGGACGTCGCGGTCGCCAGTCGCTGCGCGGCCGCCATGAAGGCTTCCGCCTCATGCTCGTTGTCGGTGCCTTCGGCCTGCCGCAGCAGGGCGGCGATGCGCGACAGCATCTTGTCGTCAGTCATGCGCGATCCGCTCCGCTCCTCGCTCCTTGGTCATGCGCGATCCGCTCCGCTCCTCGCTGCTTGGTCATGGCGTCACGTTAAGGGAGAAGTACGACTTTTCCGTTGGCGTGTCCGGTCTGCAGATACCGGTGCGCCTCGGCGGCCTCATCCAGTGGGAACGTGCGGTCAACGGTGACCTCCAGCAGCCCGTCCGCGGCCAGCCGAATCAATTCGGGCCGCGCGGCGTTGCGGATCTCGTCGCCACCGTTGGCACCGGTCAGCACGGCGATGCCGAGTTGAGCGGCGCGGGCGAATCCGGCGATGGTGGCGATCCGGCCACGATCGGCGACCAACTCGACCGAGGTGTCCAGCGCCTCGTCGGTGCCGACCAGATCCAGGGCAGCGTCGACGCGGCCGATTTCGCGCACCCGGTCGGCCAATCCCTCGCCGTAAACCACCGGCACCGCGCCATAACCGCGGAGTTGGTCGTGGCGAGCCGGGCTGGCGGTGGCGATGACCTTGGCGCCGCGCGCGACCGCCAACTGCACCGCCATCAGACCCACGCCGCCGCTCGCGCCGTGGATCAGGACGGTGTCGCCCTCGTCGACGCGGGTCGCGGTCAGGGCGTGCCAGGCGGTGCCACCGACCAGCAGCAGTCCGGCGGCCTGCTCGAAGGACAGCGTCGCAGGTTTGTGGCCCACGTCGGCCGCGTCGGCGATCACCTGCTCGGAGTAGCCGCCACGGACATTGGTGGCGATGACCTCGTCTCCGACCTCGAGCGGACCGGTATATCCCGCCACCCCGGGCACCAGGGCGGCGATGATACCGGAGCCCTCCATCCCGATCGGCATGGGAAGCGAATCTGGATCGTTGCCCATGTCGCCGCTGTAGACCTTGTAGTCAATGGGGTTGGTGCCTGCTGCCTTGACATCGATCAGCACCTGGCCGGGGCCGGGATCGGGCATCACGATGTCTTGTACCGCAAGGACTTCCGGGCCACCGTAGCCTTCGGCCACCACAGTCTTGGTCATGGCGGGCAGTCTATTCCGGCGGGCGGGAACGAAGCGACCCGGGGAACGAGCGGGCTATTTGGTGACGAAGCTGTCCAGCGCGGTGACCAGCTGGGGCGACAGCGGGTCCTTCTTGGCGTAGTTGGCGACGTTGTCGGTCGGGTCGTCACGCAGGACGTGGTTGACGCCTTTGAGCTGGACGACGTCGAGCGAGGTGTGGCCCAGCGCCGCGATGAGTGGCTGCTCCGCCGGACAGGTGGCCTGACCGTCGGAGTCCGAACACGTCAGCAGGACGGGCATTCCCGCGGGAACTTTCGCGGCCAGGTCGAGCGGGTCGATGGCGTCGGCCTCGACGACCGCCTTGACGTTGGAAGGGTTGAGGATCGCGCCCAGTCCTTCGGGCAACTTCGCCGGCGCGGTGCCCTGGGACCGGGCCTGGTTGACGGCCGCCGTCCAGGCCGCGAAGACCTCATCGCCCTGCTGGCGGTTCTTGGCACCGGAGCTGACCGCGGCGTCGATATCGGCGCGCACCCTGCTGGTGATCAGGTCGAGGTAGCGGCCCGGCAGCGGCTGGAGCAGGCCCAGTGCATGGATCTTCGGGGCGGCGCGGCTGGTGTCGGCGGCCAGGGCCATGGCGTGGATCGTGCCTTCCCCCAGCCCGTAGACCGAGATGCGCCGCTTGTCGGTGCCGGCCTGATCGGCGAGGAAGCGAACCGCGGACGTGGCGCCGGTTCTGTAGACGGCGCTGCCCACGTCGGCGGGCCGCATGGCATACGGGCCGAGCCCGGTCTTGCCCGTGCCGACCTTGTCGAAGCGCAGGCTCGCAACGCCGTGGTCGGACAGGTACTCGGCGAGCTGTCGCATGTTGTTGACTGGCCCGGCCACCGCGTTGTCCCCGTTGCGGTCGGTGTTCCCGCTTTCGGAGATCAGCAGGGCCGCCGGGGCCGGTGCCGCATCGTGCTGGTGGCGGTAGGTGCCGTAGATCGTCAGGCTGTCCGCGACGAAGGTGACCTCGTCGTCGACCCAGCCGTGCGCCGCGTTGCCGTCCGACGAGCATCCCGCCACCGTCGCGAGCAGCGCGATCACCAACCACCAGACATATTGGCGGCCAATGGCCTTCACAATCGGACCTCGATCCACGAAGTTACGTCGTCGAGCACGACCGCCTGCTCCGGCTCGTTGAATACCTCGTGGTACAGCCCGGGATACACCTTGAGGTTGACGTCGGTGCTGCCCACGCAGTCGACCAGCAGCCTGCTGCCTTCGACCGGGATCAACTTATCCTCATCCCCGTGCACGACGAGCAGGGGCGCGGTCAGCGCGCGCGCCCGCTGAGGCATCGATTCACCGACCTGGAGCAGAGCGCGCGCGACCCCGGTGGGCAGCTTGCCGTGAAAGACCAACGGATCCGCCTCGTATGCGGCGACCACGTCGGGATCACGGGACACCGCGGCGGCGGGGAGTTGCTCGGCCGGAAGACCCGGCGCGATCGCTCCCAGGAACTTCGCCACGACGACCTTCACCTTCGGCTGGCCCAGCTGCGCGGCGACAGCGGGGCCGGACAGCACCATGGCCGCGTAGTCGTCCGGGTGCTCCACCGCGTACGCGAAGACAATGCCGCCGCCCATGCTGTGGCCGAGCACGATGCGCTTGAGGTCCGGGTAGTCGGTGGCGGCGATGCCGACCAGGGTCGCGAAGTCACCGGTGTATTCGGAGATGTCGCGCACCAGCACTCGCTTGCCGCCCGAACGGCCGTGACCGCGATGGTCGAGGGCGTACACCAGCAGTCCGTCCTCGCCGAACCGAAGGGCGACGTGGTCATAGCGGCGGGCGTGCTCGGCGTAGCCGTGGCTGAGTACCACGACTCCGCGGGGCGCCTGCTCCGGTGTCCACACGTCATAGACGATGCGCACACCGCCGACGCCGTCGAAAGTCCGTTCACTGCGGGTACTGGC
>JAOPWF010000334.1 GCA_025965815.1 Mycobacterium sp. | reverse complement strand
GTTCACCGCGGTGTTCGTGCTCGGGACCGTCGCGGTACTGGGCGTGACCACAACGCTGATCACCAACCAGATGCTGCTGCAACGCATCGGGGGAGTGGTGACCATCGTGATGGGCCTGGTGTTCGTCGGGTTCATTCCGGCGCTGCAGCGGCAGGCGCGGTTCACCCCCCGCCAGTTGAGCACCGTCGCGGGCGCGCCGCTGTTGGGCGCCGTGTTCGGGCTCGGCTGGACACCGTGCCTTGGCCCGACGCTGACCGGGGTGATCGCCGTCGCGTCGGCCACCGACGGCGCGAACGTGGCTCGCGGCGTCGCGTTGGTGATCGCCTACTGCCTGGGGCTGGGAATTCCGTTCGTGCTGTTGGCCTTCGGGTCCGCGCGTGCGGTGCAGGGGCTGGGCTGGCTGCGCAGGCACACCCGGGCCATCCAGATCTTCGGCGGCGTGCTGCTGATCGTGGTCGGCGTCGCACTGGTCAGCGGGGTGTGGAACGACTTCGTCTCCTGGATCCGCGATGCGTTCGTCAGCGACGCGAGGCTGCCGATATGAGTTCGGAGGGCTGGGGGCACCACCCGCTTGCGGGGGCGAGCGAAGCGACCCGGGGTTTGAGCCGGCTGGTCGCGTATGCGCGCAACACCTGGCGCACCCTGACCTCGATGGGCACCGCGCTGGTGCTGCTGTTCCTGTTGGCGCTGGGCGCCGTCCCGGGCGCGCTGCTGCCGCAGCGCAGCCTGAACGAGGCCAAGGTGACCGAGTATCTGGCGGAGCATCCGACACTCGGCCCGGTGCTGGACCGACTGCAGGCCTTCGGAGTGTTCTCCAGCTTCTGGTTCACCGCGATCTATGCGCTGCTGTTCGTATCGCTGGTGGGCTGCCTCACCCCGCGAATGATCGAGCAGGCGCGCACCGTGCGGGCCGTGCCGGTGGCCGCCCCCCGCAACCTGGGCAGGCTGCCCAAGCACCACAGCGCCGAGGCGCCGGGGGAGCCCGACGTGGTGGCGGCCGAGGTGTCCGAGCGGCTGCGCGGCTGGCGGCAGGTCGTCCGCACCACCGGAGCCGCCGGGCCGGCGACATCAGACGCCGCCGACACCATCGAGATATCAGCGGAGAAGGGCTACCTGCGCGAATTCGGCAACCTCGTCTTCCACTTCTCCCTGCTGGGACTGCTGGTCGCGGTTGCCGTCGGAAAGCTGTTCGGCTACGAGGGAAACGTCATCGTCGTCGCCGACGGCGGTCCCGGCTTCTGTTCGGCGTCACCGGCCGCGTTCGACTCCTTCCGCGCGGGCAACACCGTCGACGGCACATCGCTGCATCCGATCTGCTTGCGGGTCAACGACTTCCAGGCCCACTATCTGCCGTCCGGGCAGGCCACCTCGTTCGCCGCCGATATCGACTACCAGGCCGGTGACGACCTGACGGCCGGTATGTGGCGGCCCTACCGGCTCGAGGTCAATCACCCGCTGCGGATCGGCGGCGACCGCATCTACCTGCAGGGCCACGGTTATGCCCCGAGCTTCAGCTTCACCTTCCCCGACGGGCAGACCCGCACCTCCACCGTGCAGTGGCGGCCCGACAACCCACTCACCCTGCTGTCGTCCGGTGTGGTGCGCATCGACCCGCCCGGCGGCACCTATCCCAATCCGGACGAACGCCGTAAGCATCAGATCGCCATCCAGGGGCTGTTCGCCCCGACCGAGCAGCTCGACGGCAAGCTGCTGTCGTCCAGCTTTCCGGCACTGAACAACCCGGCGGTCGCCGTCGACATCTACCGCGGCGACACCGGCCTTGACACCGGGCGACCACAGTCGCTGTTCTCGCTCGATCCCAGGCTCATCGACCAGGGCCGGCTGACGCGGGTGAACCGGGTCAACCTGCGCGCCGGCGACCAGATCCGGCTGGACGACGGAATCGTCGTCCGGTTCGACGGGGCGCAGCCGTTCGTCAACGTGCAGGTCTCGCACGACCCCGCGCAGGTCTGGGTGCTGGTGTTCGCGATGACCATGATGGCGGGTCTGCTGGTGTCGCTGGTGGTGCGCCGACGGCGGGTATGGGTTCGAATTGCCCCGGCCGCAGCGGCGGGTACGGTAAGCCTCGAGTTGGGCGGCCTGGCGCGCACCGACAACTCGGGATGGGGCGACGAGTTCGAGCGGCTGACCGAGCGGCTGCTGACCAGCCAAAAGGAGTCGGCCGATGCCGTCGCCGGCACGCCCGCCGAGCCAGCCGGAAGGAAGATCTGATGAACACCGAGCACATCGACATCGGCTTGGCCAGGTATTCCGACTGGGCATTCACCTCCTCGGTGGTGATACTCGTCGCGGCGCTGCTGTTGCTGGCGGTCGAGTTGGCCTACAGCCGCAGCCGCCGCGATGAGCGCTTGCGCGAAGAGCAGATGGCCGGGGCGCCGATCCGCCAGGTCTCGGCCGGAATCGTGACCGCGGACAGCGCCACCCCCGGCGTCGTCGTCGATGCCCCGCGCCGGTCGTTGGACGAGCGGGCCGGCAAGGCGGGGCTGACGCTGGTCTATGTCGGCATCGGGCTGCTGCTGGTGTGCATCGTGCTGCGCGGTCTGGCGACCTCGCGGGTGCCGTGGGGCAACATGTACGAGTTCATCAACCTGACGTGCTTCTGCGGTCTGGTCGCCGCGGCGATCGTGCTGCGCCGCCCGCAGTACCGCGCGCTGTGGGCCTTTGTGCTGGTTCCGGTGCTGATCCTGCTGACGGTGTCGGGTCGGTGGCTCTACACCAACGCGGCACCGGTGATGCCGGCCCTGCAGTCCTACTGGCTGCCCATCCACGTGTCGGTGGTCAGCCTCGGCTCGGGGGTGTTCCTGGTGGCCGGCGTCGCCAGCATCCTGTTCCTGGTCAAGATGTCGAAGTTCGGCCAGGCCGTAACCGAGGGGCAGGCCGCCGGGCCGCTGGCGCGGATCGTGGCGCGGATGCCCGACGCCCAGACACTGGACCGCATCGCCTACCGCACGACCATCTTCGCGTTCCCGGTGTTCGGGTTCGGCGTCATCTTCGGCGCGATCTGGGCCGAGGAGGCGTGGGGCCGCTACTGGGGTTGGGACCCCAAGGAGACCGTCGCGTTCATCGCCTGGGTGGTCTACGCCGCCTATCTGCACGCCCGCTCGACGGCGGGCTGGCGCGACAAGAAGGCCGCGTGGATCAACGTCGTCGGGTTCGTCGCCATGGTGTTCAACCTGTTCTTCATCAACCTGGTCACCGTCGGGTTGCATTCGTACGCCGGCGTCGGCTGACACACGTGAACCACGACCGAGGGAGGATCGACCGTGTCTGACCATCCGACGCACCGCGCTGGGGATCCTGGCCGCGACACCACCCCAGCGACGGCCTGGCCCGCGCAGCCGACCACGCCGCCCGAATGGAATTCCGCCCCGCCGGTGCAATACAACGACAACCCGTCCACCGGCGGCTTCCGCTCCCAGCAGCGCTTCAGCCATCCGGCCGGACCGCCGCCGGAGTGGACCGCGATGACCCCGCCAACCGGCATGCCGCAGATCATCGACCCGAATCAGCCTGGCGTGCCGTACTACACGACATCACCGATCGCGCCCTCCGGCGCGGCGCAACACGTGCCGCCGCCTTTCCCCGACCTGTCCAACGCGGAGCTGCTGCGCCAGGTGAAGCCGCCGCCGTCGGAAGGCTGGCGCAAGTGGCTGTATGTGCTTTCGGGCAAGCTGATCAACGTCGGCGACAGCCCGCGCGCCGCCGAGTACCACAACCTACTGGCCCAGGTGAATCAGCCGCTGCAGGGCTGCTACCGGATTGCGCTGCTGAGCCTGAAGGGCGGCGTCGGCAAGACGACGATCACCGCGACGCTGGGCGCGACCTTCGCCTCGATCCGCGGCGACCGGGTCATCGCCGTGGACGCCAACCCCGACCGCGGCACGCTGAGTCAGAAGGTGCCGCTGGAGACCCCGGCGACCGTGCGTCATCTGCTCCGTGACGCTGAGGGGATCGAGCGCTACAGCGATGTCCGCAGTTACACATCGCAGGGGCCGAACCGGCTGGAGGTACTGGCGTCCGAAAGCGATCCCGCCGTCTCCGAGGCGTTCAGCTCGGACGATTACGAGCGCACGCTGGAGGTTCTGGAACGGTTCTACACCCTGGTGCTCACCGACTGCGGCACCGGGCTGATGCACTCGGCGATGTCAGCGGTGCTGGCGAAGGCCGATGTGCTGGTGGTGATCAGTTCCGGATCCGTTGACGGGGCCCGTAGCGCGTCGGCGACGCTGGACTGGCTCGACGCGCACGGTCACGAGGAGTTGGTGCGCCGGTCCATCGCGGTCGTCAACGCGGTCCGGCCGCGCTCGGGCAAGGTCGACTTGCAGAAGGTCGTCGACCACTTCTCGCGCCGCTGCCGTGCCGTGCGGTTGGTGCCGTTCGACCCGCACCTCGAAGAGGGCGCCGAGATCAGCCTGGAACGTCTGCGGCGGGAAACACGGGAGGTACTCATCGAACTCGCCGCAGTGGTGGCAGACGGTTTCCCCGGTGCGAGTCGACCCAACGACCTGTCGGCCTAGGACCCGTGGCCTCAGGTCCGGGGGTTGTTATCCCCATGACCAAGTCGCCACAGAAATTCCGGATCGTCGTCCGGACCGATGACGCGTGTCTTCGGCCGGTTGGCGTACGCGCGGCTCAGCCGCCAGCCCCCGTAGACCAAACCCGCCAAGACGATGATGAGGAGCAGGTATAGCACTCAAAACCTCCTTGCTCCGAATATACGCGTCGTCGGTAGGCTCAGTTGAGTGTCTGAGCGCCCTTCCACGTCACGCATGGTCATCGACGTGCTGGTCTACACCGCGGCACGGCTGCTGTTGGTTGTCGTCCTGAGCGCTGCGATCTTCGTGGCGGCCCAACTGCTCGGCATCGAGGACTTCCCGCTGGTCGTCGCGATTCTGTTCGCCCTGGTGATCGCACTCCCGCTGGGTATCTGGATCTTCGCGCCACTGCGCCGACGCGCCACCGCCAGCATTGCGCTGGTCGACGAGCGCCGGCGCAAGGACCGCGACCAACTCAGGGCGCGGCTTCGCGGCGAAGCGCCACCCGACGAGTGATGGCGGGCAACACCGTGCGCCAGGCGTTCGGCGCTGAATTCGTTGGCGCCGAAGGATTCCTGAACACGCCCACCTTCGGCCTACCGCCGCGCTTCAGCATGGACGCACTGCACCGATGTCTGGCTTCGTGGGAAGCCGGGACGCTCGACGCGACATCGTTCGATGACCCGGTGCGCGCCGCCCGCGAAGGCTACGCCGCACTGACGGGTGTCCCGGTGGAGGCCGTTGCGATGGGGGGCAGCGTCTCGGCGGTACTGGGCCTGGTCGCCGCGGGCATCCCGGACGGCAGCCGCGTCGCCACCCTGGTCGGTGAATTCACCAGCGTGACTTTCCCATTCGCGGCCCAGGCCCGCCGCGGCGTGACCGTCACCGAATTCACCCGCGATGAGCTCATCGACGCCGCGGCCGGCTTCGACGTCGTCACCGCGAGCCTGGTGCAGTCCGCGAACGGCAACACCATCGACCTTGGTGCGCTTCGGGCCAACCTGGCCGGTTCGGACACCCTCACGGTCATCGACGTCACCCAGGCGCTCGGCTGGAAGAGCGTCGATCTGGCGTGGGTCGACGTCACCGCCGCGGCCGGCTACAAGTGGCTGCTCGCGCCGCGCGGCACCGCGTGGATGTCGCTGAGCGACCGGCTCATCGACGGCCTCATCCCGCACGCCGCCAATTGGTATGCCGGCGAACAACCCTGGTCCACGGTGTACGGACTGCCGCTGAGGCTGGCCGGCGGCGCGCGCCGGTTCGACGCCTCGCCGGCCTGGTTCAGTGCGCTGGCCGCAGGTCTGACGCTGCCCTGGCTGGCGTCGCTGGATCGCGCTGCGGTCGAGGCGCACACCGTCGGTCTGGCCAACCGGCTGCGCACCGAACTGCAGTTGCCGCACGACGCGTCGGCCATCGTGTCCATCCCGGCCGGGCAACATGCCGGTGCCGCGGACCGGCTCGAGCGGGCCGCGCTGCGGGCATCGATCCGCGCGGGCGCGGTCCGGGTCGGCTTCCATCTCTACAACACCGACGACGACCTCGACCGACTGCTCAACGCCCTCGTGGACTGAGCCCGATGCCGGCCCGACGGCAGCCGACGACGTCGCAGACCGGCAAGGTCGCCGACCTCCCCCGTCCCGGCTCACCGGCCGCTGGGGTGTCAAGGCCGCCGACCTCGCCGCTTCAGTCCTGGCGCCGGACGGCCGGATCGTCTCGGTCTTCGGGGACACCTTCTCGGGCAAGAGGGTGGGACGCGGTGACTGGCGCTCACCGGTGGTGTTGATCGGCACCAGGGACGCACACCCACGCGATCATCTACGAGCGGGCCGGCGGCCCTGACCCGCACTACGCGCGCCAACTGTGGGACTACGGCCACGACGACGCGCACTCCGGCTGGAGTCGCGGCGGCATCGGCACGGTGATCCCGTCGGACCTGCTGCGGAACGCCCGCGCGTTCAGTGTGCACTCACGGCGGCGACTTCAAGCCGATGGCCGCCCTCAACACACACTCGACGGACGGCGACGTAGGCACCTCAGCCGGCTAGCGCCAGCGCCGCCGACACGGCCACCGACCACACCAGCATGGTCAGGCCGGTGTCGCGCAGCACCGGAATCAGCTCCCTGCCGCCCAGTCCGCGGCGTACCGGCAGCGCGGCGCGAATCGCCAGCGGCGCCGCCACCAGCCCCGCCGCGCACCATGGCGTCGTCAACATCAGCACCAGCGTCAGCACCCCGGCCAGCGCCAGCAAACCCTGGTACAGCAGTCGGGTGCGGGCGTCGCCGAGCCGCACCGCCAGCGTCATCTTGCCCGCGGTGGTGTCGGTCGGAATGTCGCGCAAATTATTGGCCACCAGCACCGCGCTGGACAGCGCGCCCATCACCACCGCGAGCACGACGCCGACCGAGTCGATGCGCAGTGCCTGGGTGTACTGCGTGCCCAGCACGGCCACCAGACCGAAGAAAACGAACACCGCTACCTCGCCGAAGCCGAGGTAGCCGTATGGCTTCGACCCGCCGGTGTAGAGCCACGCACCGGCGATGCACACCGCGCCGACCGCGATCAACCACGGCGCGCTGAATGCCGCCAGCACCAGCCCGGCCACCGCGGCGATACTTAGGCACACCACCGCTGCCGTCAGCACCGCCCGCGGCGCGGCCAGCCGGGAGCCGACCAGCCGCAGCGGACCGGCGCGCACATCGTCGGTGCCACGGATGCCGTCGGAGTAGTCGTTGGCGTAGTTCACGCCGATGATCAGGGCCACCGCGACCACCAGCGCCAGCAGCGCCTTCCACCAGACCGCGGAGTCGAACCAGGCCGCGGCGCCGGTTCCGGCGATCACCGGGGCGACGGCGTTGGGCAGCGTTCGCGGACGCGCGCCCTCGATCCACTGGGCAAAGGTGGCCACGAGTCATGGTCCCACGCGGCGTGAACCAGAATGGTCGGCATGCTCGGAGTCATCGGCGGCAGCGGCTTCTATACCTTCTTCGGTTCGGACGCCCGCAGCATCAACCTCGACACCCCGTACGGCGAGCCCAGCGCTCCGATCACGGTCGGCACCGTTGGCGAACATGAGGTGGCGTTCCTGCCGCGGCACGGCGTGAACCACGAGTTCTCGCCGCACACCGTGCCCTACCGGGCCAACATGTGGGCGCTGCGCGCGTTGGGGGTGCGGCGCGTCTTCGGACCATGCGCGGTCGGCAGCCTCACGCCGGACCTCGGCCCGGGCTCCATGGTGGTGCCCGATCAGCTGGTCGATCGGACCAGCGCCCGCGCCGACACCTATTTCGACTCCGGCGGTATCCACGTCGAGTTCGCCGACCCGTACTGCCCGACGTTGCGCGCCGCCGCGGCAGACCTGCCCGGCGTCGTCGACGGCGGCACCATGGTAGTGATCCAGGGGCCGCGGTTCTCCACCCGCGCCGAGAGCCGGTGGTTCGCGTCGCAGGGCTTCACGCTGGTCAACATGACCGGCTACCCCGAGGCGGTGCTGGCTCGCGAGCTTGAAATGTGTTACGCCGCAATCGCTCTGGTGACGGATCTGGACGCCGGTATCGACGTCGGCAGCGGCGTGAAGGCCGTCGATGTGTTCGCTGAGTTCGAGCGCAACCTGGTGCCGTTCAAGAAGCTGGTCCACGAGGCGATCGACCAGGTGGCGTCCGAGCGGACCTGCACCCACTGCGTGCCGCACGAGGGCGTCAAGCTGCCGATCGACCTGCCATGAGGGTGCTGCTGACTGGGGCCGCCGGCTTCATCGGCGCACAGGTGAACACCGCGCTGCGTGACGCCGGCCATGAGGTGGTCGCCGTCGACGCGATGCTCACCGCCGCACACGGGCCGTGGGCCCAGGTGCCGCCGGGCTGTCACCGGCTCGACGTCCGCGATGCCGACGCACTGGCGCCGCTGCTCGACGGCGTCGACGTGGTGTGCCACCAGGCCGCGGTGGTGGGGGCCGGGGTGAACGCCGCCGACGCGCCGTCCTACGGCAGCCACAACGACTACGGCACCACGGTGCTGCTGGCGCAGATGTTCGCCGCGGGCGTCGAACGCCTGGTGCTGGCGTCCTCGATGGTGGTCTACGGCCAGGGCGGCTACGACTGTCCCGAACACGGACCGGTCGACCCGCTGCCCCGCACCCGCGCCGACCTCGACGCGGGCATCTTCGAGCACCGTTGCCCGCTGGGCGGTGAAGAGCTGCAGTGGCGGCTGGTCGGCGAGGACGCCCCGTTGCGGCCCCGCAGCCTGTACGCCGCCAGCAAGACCGCTCAGGAGCACTACGCGCTGGCGTGGGCCGAGGCGACGGGTGGCTCTGTCGTCGCGCTGCGGTATCACAACGTCTACGGGCCGGGTATGCCGCGCGACACCCCGTACTCCGGCGTCGCCGCGATATTCCGGTCCGCTCTCGAAAAGGGGGAAGCGCCAAAAGTTTTCGAAGACGGTGGACAGATGCGCGATTTCATTCACGTCGACGACATCGCGGCGGCCAACCTGGCCGCGGTGACCGCCGCACCCGACGGTTTCACCGCCGCCAATGTCTGCTCCGGACGGCCCATCTCGATCATGGAGGTGGCCGCGGAGCTGTGCAAGATCCGTTCCGACGCGGAGCATGTGTTGGCACCCGTAATCACCGGCCAGTACCGCAGTGGCGACGTGCGCCACATCGTCGCCGACCCGGCGCAGGCGGCGAAGCTGCTCGGTTTCCGGGCCGCGGTGACCCCGCACGACGGGCTGCGCGAATTCGCGTTCGCCCCCCTGCGTGGCTAGCGATACTGGGCGCGTGAAGCCAGCCATCTGTCAGCAGTTCGGTATCGATTTCCCGCTCTTCGCGTTCAGTCACTGCCGCGACGTCGTTGCGGCGGTGACGAATGCCGGCGGCTTCGGTGTGCTCGGCGCCACCGCGTACACGCCCGATCAGCTCGAGCAGGAGCTGTCCTGGATCGACGACCACGTACGCGGCAAGCCGTACGGCGCCGACATCATCGTGCCCGCGAAGTTCGAGGGCAAGGGCGAGAAGCTGTCCCGCGGCGAGCTCGCCGGGCGGATCCCGGACGACTACCGAAGATTCGTCGCCGACCTGCTGGCCCGCCACGACATCGACACCGAGCGGACCGCCCGGGTCGGCGCGCCGTCGCTGACCGGCGACACCGGCCGCGAACTGCTGGACGTGGCGATGAGTCATCCGATCAAGTTGATCGCGAATGCGCTTGGGGTGCCACCGGATTACATGATCGAGGCGGGCAAGGAGCGCGGCATCCCGGTGGCCGCACTGGTCGGCGCCAGAGAGCACGCAATCAAGCAGGTGGACGCCGGCGTGGACCTGATCGTCGCGCAGGGCACCGAGGCCGGTGGGCACTGCGGCGAGGTCACCACCATGGTCCTGATCCCCGAGGTGCTGGAGGCGATTGACGACGCGGTGCCGGTATTGGCAGCGGGTGGCATCGTCACCGGCAGGCAGATGGCCGCCGCGGTGGCGATGGGTGCGGCCGGTGCGTGGACGGGCTCGGTGTGGCTCACCACCGAAGAAGCCGAGACCGCGCCGTACACCGTCGAACGGATGCTTGCCGCGACGTCACGCGACACCGTCCGCTCGGCCGGGCGCACCGGGAAACCATCCCGGCAACTGGTGTCGGAGTGGACCGATGCGTGGCAGCCGCACCCACCTGACTGGGCTGGCGGGAAGCAGCCGCTGCCGCTGCCGTTGCAGTCGATGATCAGCGAGCCCGCGTTGCGCCGCGTCGACGCCCTGGCCGCTAAGGGGCATCCCGGTGCGCAAGCGTTGGCCACCTACTGGGTCGGGCAGGGCGTCGGGCTGATGAACGAGGTGATGCCGGCCCGCGACGTGGTGCTGGCGTTCATCCAGGACTACCTCGCCGCCACCGAGCGATTGAGTAACTCGCTGCCGGATTAGCTAATCGGTGAAGGTCAGGCGCACCGAGATGGGGTCGCTCTGCATCGCTTTGAGCGCGACGGCAGTGGCGGACCCGAAGGTTCGACCGCGTGCGACGACGTCGTCGTGGGGTTCAAAGGTCGCCGTCGCGGAGCGCCATTGGTTGTTGACGCGGACCCGGACCCCCGGCTCGGCCTCGATGTTGTGCGCCCACCCGGACCGGTGCCCGTGCTGGGAGATAACCCAGACACCTTTGGCGTCGGTGGTCGCGGCGAGCGGGACGCGACGCGGGGCTCCCGACTTGCGGCCGGTGGTTTCCAGTTCGACCACCTTCGCCGACCGGATGCCGACGCGGTCGAGCGCGGAGACCATCGGGTTCATGAAAGTGCGGCCCAGTTGCCGCTCCAATTTGAACTTGCGCAGACCTTTGCCGGACATCGTTTACCTCCGCGGGACGGCTGAGGTTAACGACGTTAATAGAACGACTGGTCTAGAGCAAGGGTCCGACGGTGCTAATCCTCCGCGGCCAGCGGCAGCCGCACCTCGAAGCGTGCTCCGGTGCCGAGGTTGTGCGCGGACAGCGTGCCGCGGTGCGCCTGCACCAGGCCCGCGGCGATGGCCAGGCCGAGGCCCGAACCGCTGGGCAGCGACGAGTCCGCGCGCGGCATCCGGCCGTTGGAGCCGCGGTAGGCGACGTCGAACACCCGGGCGAGGTCGGCCTCGTCGATCCCGACCCCGGTGTCGTCGACCCGCGCCCAGGCCCCGTTCTCGTCGGACCCGAGCGCCAGTTCGACCTTGCCGCCCTCGGGGGTGTGCGCGATGGCGTTGGCCACCAGGTTCGACAGCACCCGAACCAGTGCCCGGCCGCTGCCCACCACCCGGACCGGCGTCTCGGGCAGCCGGGCCTTCAGCATAATCCCGGCCCGCTCGGCGGCGATCCGGTGCGCCGACAGCACGTCGTCCACCACCTCGTCGAGCGCGACCTTGTCGTAGGCCGGCTGGACCGCCCCGGCGTTGATCTTCGACATCTCGAACAGGTCGTCGACCATCTCAGAGAGCCGAATCGATTCCTGTTCAATGGTTTTGGCGTGTGAGCGGACTTCACCGTCGCGGACGACGCCGTCGGCGATGGCCTCGGAAACCGCGCGGATGCCGGCCAGCGGCGTGCGCAGGTCATGACTGACGAACGCCACCAGCCGGCGCCGGGACTGCTCGGCGGCGCGCTCGGAGTCGCGAATCTGCTGCTCCCACACCGTCCTTCGGGCCTGGTAGCGGGCCAGCATCACGGCTGCAGGGATGGTCACCACCGACACGATGATCAACACCACCGCGGTCTGCTGGAACGTGTCGCTGATCATGAACCCGCTGGCGCCGACGATGCCGGTGAATGTCGCCACCACCGGGATCAGTACCAGCGCCACCATGCTGACGGTCAACGACCACGACCGGGCCAGCCGGATGACGATCGCACCGGTCAGCACTACCGGCAGCGAGCAGGCCAGCGCCCAGCCGACTATCTCCCACAGGTCATTTGTCCGCATCCTCACCCCCGCTGCAACTTCCGCTCCACAGGTAGCCGCGGCCCCACACGGTCTGAACCCGCTGCTGGTCGCCGAGCTTGGAGCGCAGTCGCTTCACGTGCACCGTCACCGTCGAGAGATCGCCGAAGTCCCACCGCCACACCCGTTGCAGCAGCTCCTCGCGGGAGAACACCGTATCGGCGTGGGTGATGAAGAACAGCAACAGGTCGAACTCCCGGTTGGTCAGTCCGATCGGCCGACCGCCGATGTGCACGGCGCGCGCCGCGGTGGCGACGGTCAGGTCGCCCACGGTGATCTCCACCGCCAGCGCGCCCACCGGCGGAGGGACGCGGCGCAGCACCGAACGGACCCGCAGGGCCAACTCCCGGGGGCTGAACGGCTTGGTCAGGTAGTCGTCGGCGCCGGCCTCCAGTCCGGCGATCCGGTCGTCCTCTTCGCCGAGCGCGGTCAGCAGGATCACCGGGACGGAGTAGTCGCCGCCGCCTTCCGCGCGCTGCCGCAGACTCCGGCACAACGTCAGGCCGTCGGGGCCGGGCATCATCACGTCGAGTACCGCGACGTCGATGCGTCCGGTGCCGAGCAGCCGCAGCGCTTCGGCGCCGTCGTGGGCGACGGAGACTTCCAGGCCGTCGCGTTCCAGGTAACGGCGCACCACATCGCGCACGACAATGTCGTCGTCAGCGATGAGTACGCGGGTCACAATTGCTGACATTAGCCGGGTTATGGGCTAAAGAGGTGGGTCTACCAGCAGTGATGTCATCGATTCGTCACGGTTCTCGCGCGCACTGGTTCAAAAGGTTGACTAACGTTTGAATCCATGCCCGACTGTCCCGTCACGGTGGTGCTCCCGTGTCTCAACGAGGCAGCCTCGCTCCCCGGAGTACTTTCCGCGATGCCGACGGGTTACCGGCCGCTCGTGGTCGACAACAACAGCACCGACGACACCGCTGAGGTGGCGCGTCGCCACGGCGCCGACGTGGTCGCCGAAGCGCGGCCCGGCTACGGCTCGGCCGTGCACGCCGGCGTGGTGGCGGCGGCGACGCCGATCGTCGCGGTCATCGACGGCGACGGATCGCTCGACCCGCGCGACCTGCCGCGACTGGTCGACGAACTCGATCGCGGCGCCGACATGGCGATCGGCCGCAGGCGCCCGGTGCGTGGAGTGCGCTGGCCGTGGCACGCCCGGTTGGGCACCGCGGCGGTCGCCTGGCGGCTGCGTCATAAGCACGGCCTGCCGGTGCACGACATCGCTCCGATGCGGGTTGCGCGCCGCGAGGCTTTGCTGGAACTGGGTGTAACCGACCGCCGGTCTGGGTATCCGCTCGAATTGCTGGTGCGCGCGGCCGCGGCGGGCTGGCGGGTAGTCGAACGCGACGTGGCATACGGCCCCCGCACTGGTGGCAAGTCAAAGGTCAGCGGCTCGGTGCGCGGTAGCGTCGTCGCGGCCGTCGACTTCTGGCGGGTGATCTCATGATGTCCGTTGCGGTGACGGCACTGGTCGTGGCCAAGGCGCCGGTTCCCGGCCTGGCCAAGACCCGGCTGGCAGCCGCCGTCGGCGACCGGACCGCCGCCGATATCGCCGCCGCCGCACTGCTCGACACCCTCGACGCGGTCGCCGCCACACCGGTTGCCGCCCAGGTGGTCGCGCTCACCGGCGAACTCGACGACGCCAGCGCGGCGGTCGAGATCCGGCGTCGCCTCGAGGCCTTCACGGTGGTCGGCCAGCGCGGCCACGACTTCGCCGACCGGCTCGCCAACGCCTATGTCGACGCCGTCACCGCGGCCGGGGATCGGCCGGTACTGCAGATAGGAATGGACACCCCCCAGGTCAGCGCGGACCTGCTCACCCGGTGCGCGACGGCGTTGCTCGACGCCGAGGCGGTGCTGGGTATGGCCCGCGACGGCGGTTGGTGGGTACTCGGTGTCCGCTCGGCGATGTTGGCCGACTGTTTGAGAGGGGTGCCGATGTCCCAGCCGGACACGGGCGATCTGACCTGTAAGGCCCTGCGGGACCAGGGCATCGACGTGCGGTTGGTCGAGGAGTTGGCGGACGTGGACACCGTCGGCGACGTCGACACGGTGCGGCGGGAATGCGGGCCGGACAGCCGGTTCGATCGGGTCACCCGCGCGGCGGGGATCTGACGTGCTTGGCAATCTCTACGACCAGGCGCTGACCGGTGAGCGCTGTTGGGTGCGCCACGACGACGGCACGCTGGATCGGCTGCCGGTGCACAGCTGGCTGGGTGGCCGGCACGCGGACCAGGTGTTCGACAACTAGATCGTGGATCTGTGCCACGGCCCGACCATCGACCTGGGGTGTGGGCCCGGACGGTTGGTCGCCCACCTGATTCAGCGCGGAGTTCCGGCGCTCGGCGTCGACCAGTCGGCGACGGCGATCGGGCTGGCGCGCCGCAGCGGCGCCCCGGCGCTGCGGCGTGACGTCTTCGGGCCGCTGCCGGGCACCGGTCGCTGGCAGACGGTGCTGCTGGCCGACGGCAACGTCGGGCTCGGCGGCGACCCGCTCCGGGTGCTGCGGCGTGCGGCCGAACTGCTGCGCCGCGGTGGCCGCTGTGTGGCCGAATTCGACTCCGAGGCGACGGGCATCCGTTCAGACTGGGTGCGACTGGAATCGTCGCGGACCATCGGCCCGTGGTTCCGGTGGGCGTCAGTGGGTATCGACTGCGCGGCTGCCCTGGCCGAGGAGGTCGGCCTGGTTCTGTCCGCGATCCACCCGATCGGAGGGCGTGTGGTGGCCAGCCTGGCGGCGGTGTGACCGATCAGACCAGACAGCTCAGTGAGACCCGGACGCCGCTCACGGCGCGGGTGGGAACCGCGCTGGGCATCGCCATCGCCGTCTGCTTTCTCACGGGACTGATCAGCCACCTCACCCAGCACCCACAACCGTGGTTCCTAGCCGTCTGGCCGACCCACCCGGTGTGGCTCTACCGGATCACCCAGGGAATGCACGTCGCGACCGGTATCGCCGCGATACCGCTGCTGGTGGTCAAGCTGTGGTCGGTGTGGCCGAAGCTGTTCGAGCGCCCCGTCATCGGCTCACCGGTCCGCGCGCTCGAGCGTGCCTCGATCCTGGTGCTGGTGGCATCGGTGATCTTTCAGCTCAGCACCGGGCTGCTCAACATCGCGCAGTGGTACGCGTTCAAATGGTTCTTCACCACAACGCATTACGCGATGGCGTACGTGGCCATCGGCGCGGTGCTGGTGCACATCGCCGTGAAATTGCCGACGATCCGCCGCGCACTCGGGGAGCCGCTCGACGACGGCAGTGTGCCCGTTCATCCGCGTCCCGGCCTGTCGCGGCGCGCGATCATGCGCGGCACCTGGGTCGCGGTCGGGATCGCCACCGCGGCGACGGTGGGCCAGACGGTTCCGCTCCTGCGCAAGGTGTCGGTGCTGGCTCCGCGCTCCGGCCATGGCCCGCAAGGGGTTCCGATCAACCGCAGCGCCCTCGAGGCCGGGGTGGTGCGCACTGCGCAGTCGCCGGACTACCGGCTGACACTGACCAACGGGGCCAACACCCGCACCTTCACCGTCGATGAACTCGGCGCGCTGCCGCAGACCACCCGCTCGTTGCCGATTTCCTGCGTCGAGGGCTGGAGTGCAAACGCCGAGTGGACCGGGGTGGTGTTGGCGGACCTGGTGGCCAGCGTCGGCGCCTCGGCGGACGCCGACGTCCGGATGATCTCGCTGGAGCCGCCCGGCCCGTATTCACGCACGGTACTGCCGGCCCGGCACGCCCGCGACTCGAACACGCTCATTGCGCTGAAGATCAACGGGCAGGCCCTGAGTGTCGATCACGGTTACCCCTGCCGGCTGATCGCCCCCACCAGACCCGGTGTGCTGCAAACGAAGTGGCTGACCCGGATCGAGGTCGTGCAGTGACCGCCGTGCGGGTGATCCTGATGCTCGGCGGCCTGGCGCTCGGCGTCTACGGGGCAGCGCTGCTGCTCGAGAACCCGTGGCAGATCCTGTTGCGGATCGCGGTGTGGGCGGCCGCCGGTGTGGTGCTCCACGACTTCGTCTTCGCGCCGGTGTCCGCGGCACTGGGCTTCGCCGGGCGCCGCATTCTGCCGCGTGCGCTGTGGGTGCCGGTCGCGGCGGCCGCCTTGTGCAGCGTGGTGCTGGTGCTGCTCTCGGTGCCGGTGTTCGACAAGCCGGGTATGCGGCCGACCAACATGACCGTGCTGGATCGCAATTATCCGCTGGGCCTGTGGATCTCGCTGGCCATCGTGTGGGTTTGCGCCGCGGTGTATGTGGTGGCGGCGCGTCTGCTACCAGTTCGTAAAGATGTAGTGGTTCAGCAGCAGGGCGCCGATGACGTTGAGGGCCAGCCACCAACGGTGTGAGCGTGGCGGCAACAGTGCGGGGGCGGCGGTCAGCCAAACCATGAACGGCAGCCAGATGCGTTCGGTCTCGGCCTTGCTCAGCATGCTCATGTCGGCGCACAGGATTGCGGCCAGCGCACCGAGCACCACCAGATTCAAGCCCGCGCGGCGGCGGATGGCCGCGATGTCGAACGCCCGGCCGATGCCTGCCACGCTGCCCAGGCCGATAGCGCAGACCACCGAGGCCAGGTTGCCCCAGACCCAGTACTGGAACGGTCGGTCGTTCGCGATGCCCTGCCAATAGCGCTGCTGCACCAGGGTGTAGCCGTCGAACCACCAGAACCCGGCGATCGCGAACACGCCGACCACCGCCAGCGCCAGCACGACGGCCGGAACCAGCGCGCGCAGGGCCGCGCGCCAATCTGTCGCCGCCGCCAGTATCGCCAGCGCAAGCACTGCTACCAGGCCCAGCCCGTAGTTCAAGAAGATCCCCCAGCCCAGGAGCAGGCCCGCGCCGGCGGCGGCGAGCACCGGGTAGCGCACGGTCTGGCGTGCGGCCAGCGCCAGCAGCGCGATGCCCCAGGCGGCCACGCCGGCGAAATAGCCGTCGGCGGACACCGCCACCCAGATCGCCGTCGGCGCGACCGCGACGAACGGCGCGGCCCAGCGCGCGGTCTGCTGGTCGGCCAGCGCGCGCACCGCGACGATGACCGCGGCGGCCGCGCTCGACCCCACCAGCAGGCACAGCGTGCCGGCCCAGGCGCCACCTGAAAGGCCGATGCGGTCCAGCCACACGAACGTCAGCAGTGCGCCGGGCGGATGTCCGGACACGTGCGTGATCCACGAGTCGGGCTGGAAGTCCGGGATGCGCCTGGCGAAGGTCCGCAGCGCCTCGGGGATGTCGGTGATCGTCGGCACCTGCCGCAGATACTCGTGGCGG
>JAOPWF010000454.1 GCA_025965815.1 Mycobacterium sp. | reverse complement strand
GGCCATCGGCAGATCCCGGGCCGGGTCCTGCTCGATGGTGTCGCCGTCGACGGTGACCATGAACGTGTCGGGGTCGACCCTGATGTCGGGCAGCGCGTCGTTGTTGACCATGTCGGCCTTCGTCACCCTGCGGCAGTTGTCCACAGCCACGACTCGGTGCGACAGCGCGAGCCTCTCGGCCAGCCCATCGTCGATCGCGGCCTGCGCCACGAACGCCAGCGACGTTCGACCGGCCGTGCGCCCGAACGCACCGAACATCGGGCGGGGCAGCACGGGCTGGGGGGTGGGGATCGACGCGTTGGCGTCACCCATTGCGCCCCAGGCGATCACGCCGCCCTTGACGACGACGTGCGGGCGCACGCCGAAGAACCGAGGGTCGTAGAGCACCAGGTCCGCGAGCTTGCCGGGCTCGATCGAGCCGATCTCGCTGCTCAGCCCATGGGCGATCGCCGGACAGATCGTGTACTTGGCGACGTAGCGCTTGGCCCGCTGGTTGTCGGCTCGGCCGTCGCCCGGCAGGGCCCCGCGCCGGCGCTTCATGACGTGCGCGGTCTGCCAGGTCCGGATCACCACCTCGCCGATGCGGCCCATCGCCTGTGCGTCGCTGCCGATCATCGAGATGGCGCCGATGTCGTGCAGCAGGTCCTCGGCGGCGATGGTGGACGGGCGGATGCGGCTCTCCGCGAACGCCAGATCCTCGGGCACGCTGGGGTTGAGATGGTGGCACACCATCAGCATGTCGAGGTGCTCGTCAAGGGTGTTGACAGTGTGCGGCCGGGTGGGATTGGTCGAGCTCGGCAGCACATAGGCCTCGGCGGCGATGGTGATGATGTCGGGTGCGTGCCCGCCGCCGGCACCTTCGGTGTGATACGCGTGGATCGATCGCCCCGCGATGGCGCCGATGGTGTTCTCCACGAAGCCCGTTTCGTTGAGGGTGTCGGAGTGCAGCGCCACCTGGACCCCCGCCGCGTCGGCCACCGTCAGGCACGCGTTGATGGCCGCCGGCGTCGAGCCCCAGTCTTCGTGCAGCTTGAATCCCGATGCACCGCCGCGTAACTGCTCCCACATCGAGTCGGCACTGACCGTATTGCCCTTGCCGAGTAGCGCGATGTTCATCGGCCAGGAGTCCAGCGCCTCCAGCATCCGGGCCAGATGCCAGTCGCCGGGCGTGACAGTGGTGGCCTTGCTGCCCTCCGCCGGGCCGGTGCCACCGGCAACGATTGTGGTGATGCCGCCGCCGAGCGCCTCGTCCATGATCTGCGGGCAGATCAGGTGCACGTGGCAGTCGATGGCGCCGGCCGTGACGATGCGTCCGTTGCCCGCAATGACTTCGGTTGACGGTCCCACCACCAGGTCGGTATGTACACCGTCCATGATGTCGGGGTTGCCTGCCTTGCCGATCGCGACGATGCGGCCGTCGCGAATGCCGATGTCGGCCTTGATGATTCCCCAGTAGTCGATAATGACGGCGCCCGTGATGATCGTGTCGGGCGCCCCGTCGGCTCGGGTGGGGGTTCCCTGCCCCATCGACTCGCGCAACACCTTGCCACCACCGAACACCGCTTCATCGCCGGCCAGACCGGGCCCGCCGCTGCGGTCCTCGGTGATCTCGACGAACAGGTCGGTGTCGGCCAACCGGATCCGGTCGCCGGTCGTCGGCCCGAACAGCGCGGCGTAACGGGCCCTGGACAGTTCACTCATGCAGCGTCCAACTTGCCGGGTGGGTTGAGACTGAGCCCATACACTTTGCGCAGACCCCGTAGCGGCACCAGTGAAACGTTCTGCGCCACACCGGGTTCGAACCGGACCGCGGTACCCGCCGGGATGTCCAGCCGGTAGCCGCGGGCGGCGTCGCGGGGAAAGTCCAGCGCCGCATTGGCCTGCGGCAGGTGCACGTGGCTGCCCACCTGGACCGGGCGATCGCCGGTGTTGACGATGCGGACCGCGATGCGCTCCGCACCGGAGTTGATCTCGATGTCGCCGTCGCCGAAGAGAATCTCGCCGGGAATCATGGTGATTCGCCCGCAAACGCGATCGGATCGTGAACGGTGACCAGCTTGGTCCCGTCCGGGAACGTAGCCTCCACCTGGACGTCGTGAACCATCTCGGGCACTCCCTCCATGACATCGGAGCGGCTGAGCACCTCTCGGCCGCTGACCATGAGCTCCGCCACCGTCCGACCGTCCCGCGCTCCCTCGAGCAGATGATCGGTGATGACCGCGACGGCCTCCGGGTGGTTCAGGCGCAGCCCACGGGTCTGGCGGCGTCGGGCCAGTTCGGCGGCGTAGGAAATCAGCAGCCGCTCCTGTTCATGCGGGGTCAGGCGCATAGTTAGCGATCCTGCCACGGCCGGCGGTGGTCAGCAGCGCAGGCGATTTTCCCGGCGACTACTCCGGTTGCAGGTTCTGCAGCCGCACCTGGCCGCGCGCGACGACGCGGTCCTTCTCGTCGGTGATCACGGCCAGCCACAGCTGTTGTTTGCGCCCCCGGTGGATCGGGGTGGTCTGAACTGTGACCGTGCCTGACGAGATGGCCCGCAGGAAGTCGGTGTTGTTGTTGACCCCGACGACGGTGCCGCCGCCGTTCTCCGACAGCCAGACATGGGCCGTGACGCTGGCAATGCTTTCGATGATGGAGCAGTACACACCGCCGTGCACGATGCCCCACGGCTGCAACAGCTTGTCCTGAATCTCGAGCTGGGCGCGAGAGCCGTCGGGCGTGACCTCGAGGTAGGTCAGTCCGAGTTCGTTATCGAATCCTTTGCCGAGGTCGGCGGGCACTTCAGTCGTCACGCCACCGTGTCTACACGCCACCGTTCACCGACTCTGCGCGGGGGTTCGGCGTTACCGTCGAACATGGCCAAAAGTCTCAAGGAATTAATCGAAGCAGCCAACGCCGTCGTGCCACGGATCACGCCGGAAAAGGCCCAGGAGATGATCACCAACGGCGACGCGCTGGTGGTCGACGTTCGGGACGCACCGGAAGTGGACAAGAGCGGCAAGGTGGCGGGCGCCGTCCACGTTCCGCGAGGGATGCTGGAATTCCGCGCCGACCCGGAGTCGCCGTACTACGACCCCGACTTCGCCAAGGACAAACCCGTCATCGTCTACTGCGCGGCAGGCGGCCGCGCGGCGCTCTCCGGCCAGACGCTCAAGGAGATGGGCTACGAGCAGGTTTACAACCTGGGGGGGTTCAGAGACTGGGCTGACAGCGGCGGCGCCCTGGACAAACCCTGACAAACCCCGACAAGCCGGCGCTCCCGAGAATGCGGACGGGCCCCGCACGGTTGGCGCGGGGCCCGTCCTTCGGATGGACCGGGAGTCTCTGCAGCCCTCAGGGCTCCGGCGCGGTCCTGTAGTA
>JAOPWF010000289.1 GCA_025965815.1 Mycobacterium sp. | reverse complement strand
CGGCGGTCCCTACTCGGCTATCTCGAACCAGTCTGTGACGCCGTCGGCGTCGGACTCGAGTCCTGCGTGCTCGACCTCGATACCCCCGTCTCGGCCTACGTCGCCCTGGACCGTCGGCTGACCCGGTTCCCCGACCGCGACCTCGCCCTGATCTGGGATGAACGACACGGCTGGGCCGTGGCGATGGAACCCCGCTCCGGCGAGGACCTCATCGTCGTGCGCTACCTCGCCGGCCCGACCGCCACGCCGCGCCCGGCGGTGGTGGCCGACTTCGCCGAGAACGTGGTCACCGGCGCCGGCGACACCGGTTCGACCGAGCCGCCCACCTTTCGGCCGTCCAGACACCATGAGAGCGGGCTGATGGCGGTGACGCCGCACGGTTCACGCATCGCCGCGTAGCCAATCCGGAGATCCCTGTGAACAACGACCTTGCTAACAGCGCTGCCGACGCTGTCATTCCATTGCGTACCGATTTCGATCTCGTCTTCCGCGGTTACGACCAGAACCAGGTTCAGCACTACGTCGAGCGGGTGGAATCGGATTACCAGATTCTGGCCGCCGATCGCGACGCCGCGGCCGACCGCGCTGAGGCACTGGCGCAGCAGGTCGAGGCGCTGCGTACCGAGAACGTTGCTCTGCGGGCGCGCATCGACCGGATCTGCCGCACGCCGCTCGACACCGCGGGGCTGACCGAACGTGCGCAGCGCATGCTCAGTCTTGTCCGGGAGGAAGCCGACGAGATCGTCGCTGCAGCCCGCGCCGTCGCCGAACGCGCCCGCGCCAACGCGGAGGACGAGGTGGCCCGCCTCCGGGAACAGGCCGAGCGTGAGCTCGGCGCACTCATCGACCGACGCCGACGCCTCGACGAAGAACACCACTACCGGCTCGCTCAGCACCGTGCGCAACTCGACGGGCTCGCCCGCGCGGCGGAACAGCGCCGTGCTGCACTGGACCAGCAGGCCGCCGAACTCCGAGCGGCACGGGATGCGCAGTGCGCCTCAGAGCTGGCCGCGCGGCGTGCCGACGCCGACCGCGACATCCACACCCGCACAATGACCGCACGGCACGAGGCACACCGCATCGTCGTCGACGCCGAGGCCACCGCGCGCCAACGGCTGGCCGACGCCGAATGGCAGGTCCGAGTCCTACGGTCGGTACGTGACCGCCTCACCGAGCAACTACGCACCGTCGGCGAGGCACTCGACGCCGCGGTCACCATCCTCACACCGGACACCGAGGGCTCCGACCAGAACCCCACCCGCCCACAGCCAATGCCCGCGACGACACCAGAGCCACCCTCGGACATCCACCCGCGATGCGTGCCACATATCCAGCGCACTCACGACAACCGCGTCCGGGGCCACGCCGCCGCGTGATACGAGCCGGAACTGAGCTTGACACGGTGGATCACGCCCACAACCCCGTCCCGTTGCTCACGGGACGTCAGGCTTCCACGGCACCTTCTTCAGGCGCGTGGAAAGGAAGTGGGGTGAACGCGGCGTGGCAGGTCCGCGCGCGGGACGCCGCGGGGAGCGGGAACGGGAAGCGATCAACGTCGGATTGGTGCTCCTAGGGGGAGAGGGAATGTCCGATCTCGCCGAGCGCGAGACCGAGGACGATCTCCATCTGCAGCTCTTGGTGCACTCTCCGGAACTGTTCCATCAGGCCTATTCCGACGAGGTCATCACGATGCACGACGGCACAGGCCCAGGACAGCAGCCACACTCGGCATCTGAACCGGCTGCCCCCAAAGCAGAGCGACGTCGTCGATGCGGTGTGGGAGGTGATCAGGGTTGCGAAGAGCCAGGACGGCCTGGTTCCTATTAGGATGACCGGGATGGGAGCCATCGAAGCCGTCACCGTCGAGGTCGCCGACACCACGGCAGCTGAGCTCTTTTACACCGCCGCCTTCGAGGTGGGCGGCAGGGTGCGGGTGCGGGGATCGCAGGAGCCGTCAACCGGCTTCCGCGGGTTCACCATGTCGCTTGTCGTGTCTCAGCCGGCCACCGTCAACAGCCTCATCGACAGTGCCCGCGATGCCGGCGCGGCAGTGCTCAAGGCGGCGGCGAAGTCGCTGTGGGGATACGGCGGCGTCGTGCAGGCCCCTGACGGCACGATCTGGACGGTCGCGTCCTCGTCGAAGAAGGACACCGGTCCGGCTACTCAACAGATCGATGCGATCGTGCTCCAGCTGGGCGTCACGGATGTGGCCGCAAGCAAGAAGTTCTATCTCGAGCACGGCCTGAGTGTGGCCAAGAGTTACGGCAGCAGATACGTCGAGCTCGACACCGGTCCCATCAAGGTGTCGCTCAACAAGCGTGGCGCGCTCGCGAAGACCGCCGGCGTCTCACCGGATGGTGCCGGGTCGCATCGGCTCCTGATCGGCGGAGATGTCGGCGCCTTCACCGACCCAGACGGATTCGTGTGGGAAGCACCGATGGTCTGAGCTGCACAGTGTCTGAGCCGCACACTGAGAGCCGTGCCGACAGGCCGCCACCGGCCGCAACACTCAAGTAGGTCTCACCTCGGCATCCACGACCAGCCTCCACGGGACCGGCCGATGGCTCAGGGCGTTTCTTGTCTGTGGCGTAGCCAGGAGAGGATAGTGCCAATCGCGACGGCGGCCCCGCAGGTGATCGCGAGTGTGTCGTAGCGGTGGCGAGGACGCGCTCTTGCTGGGAGTCATTCCGCCGGCCGATAATGAATGCAGGGCGCAATCGAAGAAGTCCGCTCCCGAATCCACGGCCCAGGAGCGCGCGGCCATCAGGCAGCGGGGCAAGGAACTCAAGGCGCAGCAAGCTGCTGCCGAGGCGCTGAAGTCGGTGCTCGACAAGATCGCCTCGTTGGAGGAGCCGGACAAGACGAACGCCGAGCGCATCCACGCGATCGTCACGAAACAGACGCCATCGCTAACACCGAAACTTCTCTACGGCAGTCCCGCCTACGCCAACGCGGATGGCAAGGCCGTGCTGTTCTACCAGGAGCGCGCGAGGTTCAAAGGCCGCTACGGCAATCTCGCGTTCTTCGGGTCGGCTCAGCTCGACGATGGCACGATGTGGCCCACGTCCTTCGCCATCACCGAGATCTCGCCGTCCGATGAGAAGGTCATCACGGAACTCGTGCGTAAGGCGGTCGGCGAAACCCGCGACTGATCCCGCCTGAGCGCGAGGTCAACTCGCCCGACCGCGGATGCCATTCTCATGCGCTCAGCGCAATGGCTCGGACGCGTACCACGCACCAATGGCTTCCTCAGCGCACAGGGCTGTGATCAGCGGGCACGGAGGTGGCGGCGCAGAACATGGTCGCGTGCACCGAGGACTCCTTC
>JAOPWF010000286.1 GCA_025965815.1 Mycobacterium sp. | reverse complement strand
GTCCGCAGTGCCAACACTCGTTGATGGGGGTCGTATCGACCGCGCCCCAGCCGTTACACCCTGCCTCGTCCGATCTCCCACCGCAATGGGTCCGAGACCGACTTCGACGCCCGCCCGCCTACCTCGAAGCCGTCCGCTCCGAGCATCTCGACCAGGCTGGCGACCGTCGCGGGACCTGTGTCGAACAGCTGCATGCATGGACCTATGACATCACCTCTTGCCGTCCCAGCTGTCAACAGGATTGCCCGCCTCCGGGCGACAACGTCCGTGCATTGTCGCGAACAGGCGGGCACTTGCCGTTAGCTCTGGGCCTGCGCGCTGGCGTAGAGGCAGATCGCCGCAGCCGCAGCCACGTTGAGGCTCTCGGCGTCGCCGCGCATCGGGATGTGCACCCTGCTGTCGGCACGTTGGGCCAGCTCGGCCGGCAGACCGTGGGCTTCGGGTCCGAACAGCCAGGCAGTCGGGGAAGTCAGATCGGCCTCGTTGAGCTTCGCCTTGCCGTCCACAGTGGTGGCGAGCACCTGTAAGCCCGCCGTGTGTAAGGAGGCGATCAAAGCGGTGGCGTCGGGTGCCTCGACAACAGGTAGACCGAATATGCTTCCCGCAGAAGCACGCAGGCATTTGCCGTTGTAGGCGTCGACGCTGTTCCCGGCGAGGATCACCGCGTCGGCCCCGAGTGCGTGCGCCACTCGGATCAGCGTGCCTGCGTTCCCGGGTTCGGAGATCTCGACGGCCACGGCGACCAGTCGGGGCGGCGCAGCAAGGACGTCGTCGAGACTCACGCGGGGCAATTCGCAGACAGCGACGAGGCCGACTGGAGTGACGGTGTCCGACAACGCTTTAGCGGCGCGGTCGGTGACGACGTGCACGGGTACGTCAGCGAGCAGGACCCCGAACCGTGCGAGCGCGTCATCGGTTGCGAACACCTCGATGACCAGACCGCGCCGCAACGCGGCCTCGACGAGGTTGGGTCCCTCGGCGAGGAAGCGTCCGGCGCGGGTGCGGCCGACGTGGCGGTGCAGTTTGACCGCTGCCGCCACCCTCGCGGAGCGTTCGGTGAGCGGCGTGCCTGCGGCCTGGCTCAACCGGCTGCTCAGGCAGCCTCTCCGGCGTCCGACGGCGCGTTCACGTCATCGGGCAGTGCGGACTTGGCCACGGCGACCAGCGCGGTGAATGCGTCCGGGTCGCTGACGGCGATCTCGGCAAGGTTCTTGCGGTCCACCTCGACGCCTGCGGCCTTCAGGCCCTGGATCAGGCGGTTGTAGGTGATGTCGTTCGCACGGGCCGCCGCGTTGATCCGGGAGATCCACAACTTGCGGAATTCACCCTTGCGGGCACGCCGGTCACGGTAGGCGTAGGTCAGCGAATGCAGCTGCTGCTCTTTGGCTTTGCGATACAGCCGCGACCGCTGGCCGCGGTAGCCCTTCGAGGCCTTCAGGACGGTGCGCCGCTTCTTTTGGGCGTTGACTGCCCGCTTCACGCGTGCCATGGATTGTTCCTATTCTTGTTCGGGCTAAAGGGTATGGGTGGAGGCGGCCTGTTAGCCGTTCAGCATCTTCTTGACGCGCTTGGCGTCACTGGGCGACACGACGGTGCGGCCTTCGAGACGGCGGGTGCGCTTGGTCGCCTTGTGCTCGAGCAGGTGGCGGCGATTGGCCTTCTGGCGCACGATCTTCCCCGATCCGGTGATCCGGAACCGCTTGGAAGCGCCGCTGTGAGTCTTGGCCTTGGGCATGTGTCCTCAGTTCTACTGTCAGTTCTGCGATGTATCGGGATCTTGAGGCGCCGCGGCCGGCTCGGGCGACGGTTCTGCTCGTCGCGCCGGGGGCGCATCGGCGTCGTGCGCCGCCCTGGCGCGAGTCTTCGCGCCGCGGTGCGGCGCCAGCACCATCGTCATGTTGCGGCCGTCCTGCTTGGCGGACGTCTCGACGAAGCCGTAATCGGCGACGTCGGCGCCCAGCCGCTGCAACAGTCGGTACCCGAGTTCGGGCCGCGACTGTTCGCGCCCACGGAACATGATGGTGACCTTGACCTTCGACCCCGCCTCGAGGAAGCGGACGACGTGACCCTTCTTGGTCTGGTAGTCGTGGTCGTCGATCTTGGGTCGCAGCTTCTGTTCCTTGACGACGGTCTGCTGCTGGTTCTTGCGAGACTCGCGCTCCTTCAGAGCCGTCTCGTACTTGTACTTGCCGTAGTCCATGATCTTGCAAACCGGTGGTCTGGCATTCGGGGCTACTTCGACAAGATCGAGATCGGCATCCGCGGCGACGCGGAGGGCATCTTCGATGCGCACGATACCTACTTGCTCGCCACCTGGTCCGATCAGGCGAACTTCGGGTACGCGGATGCGCTCGTTGATGCGGGTCTCAGTGCTGATGGGGCCTCCCTGGGTAGTCTGAAATGCCGCGGCCGGTGCCGTGCCACTCCAGGGAACCAGCAGGTGAAGACCCACCGTCAGCGAAAAGGCCCTGCATAACGCAGGGCCCGAGCCGACCGATCGCGGCGTAGCGCCGCCTGCGCCACGCGCAGAACAGGCATCGTAGATGCCTGTGACCGGACCGCCGAGCCGATATGGCCGACGGTGGGAGTGGGTCCTCCACTTGCTGCCCCTGGCGTTAGCCGGGACGGTCGCACATGCCAGTCTAGCAGGCATGACCGATGATCCGAACCCGGAGCAGCGGGGCCGGCGACATCCTGCCGAGGCGGCGAACGGCCTCGAGCCACCCCCCGTCCGCGAACTCGCCGAGATCCCCGCCGTGGAGGTGATCACCCGGTCGGCCGTGATGCTGATGAGTTCCGCCGCCGAGAAGCTCGGGTTGTCGTCGGGAGATCCCGACAACAGCCCGCACCGCGACCTCGACGAGGCCCGCAGGCTCATCACCGCACTGGCCGGGTTGGTCACCGCCTCGGCGGAGTTTCTGGGCCCGCACGCCGGACCAGTGCGCGACGGGCTGAAGAGCCTGCAGCTGGCTTTCCGCGAATCCAGCGCCTCGCCCGACGAACCCGGGCACGGTCCCGGCGAGAAGTACACCGGCCCGGTATGGTAACCGTCCGCTGGCAATACCCCGGCGAGGCGTCTGGTTTCTCACCCCCATTTCCCTGTTTGAGCGAATATCCTCGCGGCCTATGACCCTCACCACGAGTCGGCCGACCACCCGGTTCCGCTGGGTGCCGGCGATCGCTGGCTGGACCGTCGGCATCATCGCCACTCTGTCCCTGGTGGCGAGCGTGTCTCCGCTGTTGCGGCACGTCATCAGGGTGCCCCGCGAATTTATCAACAACTACGTGTTCAACTTCCCCGACACCAGCTTCGCGTGGGCGTTCGTCCTGGCGCTGCTGGCGGCCGCGCTGGCGGCCCGCAAGCGCATCGCCTGGTGGCTTCTGGGGCTCAATCTCGTCGCGGCGGTCGTCTGGAACATCACCGATCTGGTGGTCGGCGAGTTGAACTCGTTCGAGACCTTCGGCGAGATCTTCGGGCTGGTGGTGCACCTGGTTGCGATCGGCGTCCTGCTGGTGTCCTACAAGGAGTTCTACGCCAAGGTCCGCCGCGGGGCACTATTGAGAGCAGCGGCAGTGCTGGTCGCCGGCATGGTTATCGGAAGCTTGGTGGCGTGGGGGATGCTCGAAATGTTCCCCGGAACGCTGGCACGAGATGACCGGCTGCCCTACGCGATCAACCGGGTCAGCGGTTTCGCCACCGCCGACCCCGATCTGTTCTCCGGCCACCCCCACGTGTTCCTCAATGCGATCTTCGGTCTGTTCGGCGCGCTGGCGCTGATCGCCGCGGCGATCGTCCTGTTCCAGTCCCAGCGCGCCGATAATGCCCTCACCGGTGAGGACGAATCTGCCATTCGCGGAATGCTCGAGCTGTACGGGAAGAACGACTCACTCGGCTACTTCGCCACCCGGCGGGACAAGTCCGTGATCTTCGCCCCAAACGGCCGTGCCGCGATCGCCTACCGCGTCGAGGTCGGCGTCTGCCTCGCAAGCGGTGACCCGGTCGGCGACCCCCGGTCGTGGCCACAGGCCATCGAGGCGTGGTTGCAGCTGTGTCAGGCCTACGGTTGGGCCCCGGGCGTGATGGGTGCGAGCTCGACGGCGGCCGAGGCATTCCGGGAAGCGGGGCTCAACGCGCTGCAACTCGGCGACGAGGCCATCCTCTACCCCGACAACTTTCGGCTGTCCGGGCCAGACATGCGCGCGGTACGCCAGGCGGTAACCCGGGCACGACGGGCCGGCCTCACCGTGCGTATGCGACGGCATCGCGACGTCCCCGCCGAAGAGATGGCCGAGGTGACCAAACGCGCGGAGTCCTGGCGGGACACCGAATCCGAGCGCGGCTTCTCGATGGCGCTGGGCCGGCTCGGGGACAGCGCGGACGGCGACTGTCTGCTGGTGGAAGCCGTGCACACCGGGGACGACAAGGTCGTCGCCATGCTCTCCCTGGTCCCGTGGGGCACCAACGGCGTGTCGCTGGACCTTATGCGTCGCTCGCCCCAGTCCCCCAACGGAACCATCGAGTTGATGGTCAGTGAACTGTGCCTGCAGTCCGAAGGCATTGGCATCACGCGTATCTCGCTGAACTTCGCGATGTT
>JAOPWF010000272.1 GCA_025965815.1 Mycobacterium sp. | reverse complement strand
CGGCCGCCACGGCATCTGCCACCAGGTGACCGCCGAGAACGGGTTGGCACGGCCTGGGGAAGTGCTGGCGTGCACGGATTCTCACACCTGCGCGGCGGGCGCGTACAACACCGCCGCGCGCGGGCTGGGGCCAGCGGAGGTGTACTCCATCATGTGCACCGGCACCACATGGTTTCAGGTGGCGCCGACCATCCGCTACGAACTCGGCGGGGTCAAGCCCCCGGAGGTCAGCGGCAAGGACATCTTCTTGCACATCGCCAGCGAATACGGCGACGCGGCCAATGTGAACCTGGAATATGGCGGCGCCGGACTCGGCGGGATCCCGATGCACGACCGGCGCACCATCGCCACCCAGGGTGCCGAAGTGTCAGCCGACTTCAGCACCTTCGAACCCGACGACGTACTCCGCGCATATCTCGATACCTGCGGCGTCACCCGATATCGTGCCGCCGAACCGGATCCCGACGCGACCTACGCCGACGTCCGCCATGTCGAGCTGAGCACGCTGGAACCCTATGTGGCACGTCCAGGTACGGTGAGCCGCAACGGGCTGCCGGTCTCGCGGTTGGTGCACCAGAAGGTCGACCAGGCATTCATCGGTTCGTGCGCCAACGGTCAGCTCGAAGACCTCGAGATCGCGGCGAACGTGTTGCGCGGCAAGACCGTTGCCACCGGCGTACGACTGCTGGTCACGCCCGCCTCTCAGGCCGTGTACCGAGAGGCGATGCGGCGCGGCTACCTGCAGGACATCGCCGATGCCGGGGCAGTGGTCACCAACTCCACCTGCGGTGCGTGTTTTGGCTACCACATGGGAGTGGTCGGTCCCGGCGAGGTGTGCATCACGTCGAGCACCCGAAACTTCACCGGCCGGATGGGCAGCACCGACGCCCAGATCTTCATGGCGTCACCGGCCACCGTGGCGGCCTCGGCGATCACCGGATACATCACCGACCCAAGGAGTGTCACGGCATGAGCCTGCGCATCACCGGCCGGGTATGGGTCTTCGGTGACAACCTGAACACGGACGCGATGTACCCGGCGTTTGCGATGAAGATGGACCCGACCGAGGCCGCCAAGCACGTCTTCTACGAAGTCCAGCCGGGGTGGACCGACCAGGTGGCGGCTGGGGACATCGTTGTGGCGGGGACCAACTTCGGGGTCGGATCGTCGCGACCGGTCGCCGCGCTGTTCGTCGAGCTCGGTGTCGCCGGGCTGGTGGCCGAAGAGTTCAACTCCCTGTTCTTTCGCAACGCGGTCAACGCGGGGCTTGCAGCGATGACCGTTCCCGACGCCACCACGCTGTTTCGCGACGGTGACACCGGAACGTTCGACCTTGCCGATGGCAGCTGGCACAACGAAACGACCTGCGCCGCAGGCACCGTGCCGCCATTGCCCAATCTCATCCTCGACATCATCGCCAGCGGGGGCGTGCTGCCGCGGCTGGCCGCACAGGGCTATCTGCCAGCCGAGCTCGCGGATGTCCTGCGCTCCAGCGCAGTACAGATGAGAGGCGCGGGCAGCGGTGCCTAACCTTCTCGGCAAGCTATTGCGTGGTGTGCGCGCAGATCAGCGACGCAGCCGGCTGTCGGGCATCGGCTTTGCCGCGAACGGAGAGATCCGAGTCAACAGCCTCGCGTTCACCGACGGGGGCACCATCCCGACGAAACACGCCGGAAAAGGCGTCGGCGACAACATCTCCCCCGCGCTGAACTGGACCGGCGCGCCGGTCAACACCGAGCAGCTGGTGGTGGCCATCGAAGACGTCGACGTGCCGCTGCCGCGCCCGCTGCTGCACACGATCGCGCTGATCGAGCCGAACATCCACCGGCTCGCCGAGGATGCACTGCGGGCCGGCACGGCCGGACTGCGCTTCGCTCGCACCTCGCTGGGATCCGGATACGCCGGTCCGCGTTCGATACCCGGCCACGGACCACATCATTACAAGTTTCACGTATTGGCACTCGACGAGCCCGTGCCCGACACCGCCACAACGGCCCGCGGCGTGCTGGCGGCAATCGACGGACACGTCATCGCCACCGGCATGCTGACCGGTACCTACCAGCGTTGACGGTCCGTCAACCAACGATGCCTCACGCGGGGCCTGCACTAGTCAGGGTCATCATCGACGCCGATTCGGGTCGGGTCCGAACCAGGTGTGTAGCGCGGTTTTCAGGCCTGCGGTGTCTGGCGACGTGGAAGGTGTGGCCGCCCAGGCGAGTACGCCGTCGGGACGGATCAGAGCGGCCGACAGGTCGGGCCGTCCCAGCACCAGCGCGGAGACAATGTGTACCCGGTCCTGCCAGGGCTCGGCGGCTTCGCGGAACGCGCTTGCCTGCGGTGTATGCAGGAAAACTGGCCGCCCACTGGACATGATCGCGTACAGGGTGGTGTCGTCGACGACGAAGTCCGGCACGTGGCCGCCGAGCAGGTCGTGGTCGGTTCCGGCGTCGTAGGGCATGGGGTAGCGCACGCCCACGCCGGATAACATCCGGCCGAAGTATTCCTTGACGTCGGGGATGTCCATCAGGTCGCTCATAACCTCGCGGAGCGCCACGACCTCGGGGGTGGGCGTCAACAGGGCGGCCTGGGCACGGGTGTTGTTCAGGACGGCCGCGCCCACCGGGTGCCGT
>JAOPWF010000240.1 GCA_025965815.1 Mycobacterium sp. | reverse complement strand
GAGTCCGTGCCGGTCGCCGACGGCGGTGACGGCACCGTCGACGCGGCGGTTCAGGCGGGCTTCACCCGGGTGCGTGTGCGCGCGTCGGGCCCCACCGGGGTCCCGGTGGATTCCAGCTACGCGCGCCGCGACGACCTCGCGGTCATCGAGATGGCGACGGTGTGCGGGCTGCTCAGGCTGCCAGGAGGTCGCCCGGCCCCACTGCACGCCAGCAGCTACGGGCTCGGCGAGGCGGTGTGCGCGGTGGCCGCCGCCGGGTCCCGCCGCGTGGTCCTCGGCATCGGCGGAAGCGCGAGCACCGACGGCGGCGCCGGCATGCTGCAGGCGCTCGGCGCGCGCCTGCTCGACGAGCGCGGCCGCGCGCTCCCGCCACGGGGGCTACCGCTGGACAAGACTTCGTACACGCTGGACCTGGCCGGCCTCGATCCGGCGCTGCGCAATGTCGAGATCGTCGTTGCGTGTGACGTCGACAACCCGCTCTTTGGAGCCCGCGGTGCGGCTGCGGTGTACGCGCCGCAGAAGGGTGCCTCACAACAGGATGTGTGGCGGCTCGACGCCGCGCTGCGTCGCTGGGCCGACGCGGTTGCCACGGCAACCGGCACCGACTGGGCCGCCGAACCGGGCGCGGGGGCCGCCGGCGGGGTGGGCTTTGCCGCAATGGCGGTGCTCGACGGCGTGCTGCGGCCCGGCATTCAGATCGTGCTGGACTTGGTCGGTTTCGCCGAACACCTCTCAGACTGCCGCCTGGTGATCACCGGCGAGGGTGCGCTCGACGAGCAGACGCTCGCGGGCAAGGCACCGGCCGGGGTGAGCGCCGCGGCGCGCTCTGCGGCCGTCCCAGTCGTGGCCGTGGCGGGCCGATCCGCCTTGACGCCAGCCGATCTCGCCGATGCGGGTATCGATGTCGTCTACCCGCTCACCGAGCTCGAACCCGACCCGGTGCGCTCCATCGCCTGCGCCGGCCCGCTGCTCGAGCAACTCGGCGCGCGGATCGCGCGGGAACTGCTGGCGACACCAGCGAGCCGGTAAGCAACAGCGGCCCTCGCGGTCTGCACCCACGAATCAACGCAGGTAGGCAGCTGTCTGCACCTGTGCAGTAAGTCTCAGCGTTGCGACGGCCCGGTTGGATCTTGAAGACTGTATGCTAAAACCCCTCGGGCTTCGGCCCCTGCCTAAGAACCATGACGAGCGGGAGTTTTCCATGACCCAGCACCGCCTTGCGTCAACCAACGCCGCGGGCGAGGCGGCAAGTTCACCGCCCGCACGGACCATCCGCCCGCCCCTGGCGCGTCCGGCACCGTTACGGGAGGCGGTCTACGACGCCCTCACCGAGATGATCATTACTCGCGAATTGCAACCGGGTGAGCACCTAGTCGAGAACGAGCTGGCAGCTCAGCTCGGGGTCAGCCGGCCGCCGGTTCGGGAGGCGCTGCAGCGCTTGCAGAGCGAGGGCTGGGTGGACCTGCGCCCCGCTCTCGGCGCGTTCGTCCACGTGCCCACCGACGCCGAGGCCGATCAACTTCTCGCCGTGCGCACCCTGCTCGAGGCGGAGTCGGCCAGGCTGGCCGCTGGGCAGGCGACGCCAGAGCAGGTCGAGCACCTCTGGGAGCTCCAGCGGACCGGGGAGAAGGCGCTCGCTGACGACGACCAGGAAGGTCTTGTCGCCGCCAACGCCGCTCTGCACGCCTATGTGGTCGCCATGTCGGGCAACACCGTGCTGGCCGATCTCATCGCGTCCGTCGACCGTCGGGTGCGGTGGTATTACCTCCCCATCGCGCGGGCCCGCGGGAAGGACGCCTGGGACGAGCACGCCGAACTCATCGAAGGGATCGCCTGCCGGAACTCCAGTCGGGCCGGCGACCTGATGCGCCGACATACCGAGCGCACCAGGGAGATCTACCATGAGCGACGTCAGGAGACGGCCGAGGGGGTAGCTTGACCGCCCCTACCCCTCGGCCGCCGATTTCCCAACCGCCCTCAGTCGGCCAACGTGGGCGCTAGCTTGATCTCGGTCGCTACGTCGGGCTCGGCCGCCGTCGCGCGGCTGCGGCCCGGCTGCCGCAGGAAGGCAGCGATCCCGGCCGAGACGAGCGCGCTGGCCGCGGCGAGCCAGTAGGCACCGGCATAACCCCACTCGTCGATGACGCTGGCGCCGACGCCGATCCCCACGACCGACCCGAGCAGCTTGGAGCTGTAGATGAGGCCATAGTTGCTGGCGTTGTTGTTCTCACCGAAGTAGTCCGGGGTGAGGGAGGCGAACATCGGGTAGAAGGCGCCGCCGCCGAAACCCACCAGGAACGCGAAGAACAGGAACGCGACCTCGTTCTCGGCCTTACCGGCATAGAGGAGACCGACCAGTGACACGGCCGATACCAGCAGCACGATGAGCAGGGTCTGCTTGCGTCCGATCCGGTCAGATATGACGCCGGTCAGCGTGCGACCGGTGCCGTTGATGACCGAGAGCACACCGGCGGACGACGCCGCGATCAACGGTCCGAACCCGAGGTCCTTGGCGAACGGAACCATGTAGCTGATGCCGAACAGCGAGACGCCGGCGCTGATTCCCAGCGACAGCCACATCAGTGGCAGCATGCCGGTCTTGATGGCCTCCAGCGGTGTGTACTGCCGGACGGCAGGGGGGTTCTTCCGTAGGCTCTCTGCGCCCTTCTTGCTGGTCGCCCACTGCACCGGGTCGATCTCTGCCGGCCACCAGTTCTTCGGCGGGTCCCGGAAAAGCATCCCGCACACGGCGACGACCACCAGCATGTACACCCCGACCAGGTCGAGGACCCAGACGTAGGTGTTCGGATGCAGGGCGTAGCTGAAGATGAAGATGAACGGCACCGCGCCGTAGGCGAATCCGCCATTGACGAACCCCGTCTTGCCGCCTCGCCGCTCCGGATACCACTTACCGACGAGGTTGATACACGTCGCGTATACCAGCCCTGCGCCGGTGCCCCCGCATACGGCGAAGCCGAGGTAGGCGATGACCAGGTTGCCGCTGTTGGCGATGCTGACGAAGCCGACCGCCGACAGGACCGCGCCGGCCAACATCGCGGCCTTGGCCGAGACAATCCCCTTCTCGCGGAGCTTTCCAGCGGGAAAAGCGATGAGTGCCTGAAAGAATGCCCAAATGGCAAGCAGCCAGAAGGTCTGGCCCATGCTCCAGTGGTGCGCGTCCCGCAGGGACTTCGCGGCGGCACCGTAGCCGTACTCGTAGACACTGACCGCCATCATGGCGGCCCACGGCAGCCAGACCATCCAGGCCCGGGACTTGCCGAGGAGTTCGCGGTCGGTCTCCCCGACGCGGTAGACCCTGCCGTTGCTATCTACTACTTCTCGAAATCCCGGCTGCGCTGGCGCATTCATTCTGGTGGTATCCCTTTCCCTGTAATCCTTCGCCTGTTCCATCTGTTGCCAGGGGATTCCGTCAGATGACCCCTTTGGCCTTGAGGCTGGCGAGTTGGTCGTCGCGGCCGAGTTCGCGGCCGTAGATGTCCTCGTTGTGTTCGCCCAGCAGGGGGAAGCGATGCGTCGACCGAGGAGTCGGACAGTTTGATCGGGCAGCCGGAGCATCGTGAAGTAGAGGCTGTCGACGTCGGGGATGTCACGGAGCTGATGGCGTGATGTCCCCGCCGGGAGCCTCCAGTTTGACCACGTCGGCGCCCATCCAAGCCAGGATCCGAGTTCACGACGGTCCCGACTGCACATGCGTCATGTCCAGGACACGTACGCCTTCGAGCGTCTTTCCCACGACGTTCCCCTCAACTCGTACATCGTGTGGTTCACGATTCCCGGCGCTTACACGTCGCTGTCGAGCCACAGGTTGATCAGTGACGACGGCTTGCCCTGATTCGCGGGCGTCTGCGCAACTGACTACCGAATACTGCATACAATCCGTCCAAATGTGAACCCGATCACATGGTTGTCCAGGAGATTCACAGCTATTTACACAGGAGATCCCCAGAAACATCCATATCTGGGAGCGTGGTGTGCGTTCGCGCGGCGATTCATATGCCCGATGTAGGCAGTAAGGGATGCGATTTCGTCGTGATCCGCTGGATCTCCGACAGGTACGGGCGGCGCGAGACGCTGGGCGCGATCGCGGAGAGTGATGCCGCTATCCCCTGCCGTAGTGACAATGCTCCGAAAGCACCGCGCCGCGCAGGCCGCCGAACGGCTACGCGCGGCGAACCAAGGGCTGTGTGCCGCGAGTACACCGCGACCACCTCACCGGTGATTATCATGAGCAGGCCACAGACCACGACCGCTTCATCACCGACGTCCAGCGCGACCGCAGCCACAGCCGTGACTACGGACTCGAACTCTGAGCGCTTAGCTCGGCCACGAGGCGGGGTGGAAGCGGAAGCGGCTTCCCGCGCCCGGTTCCGCGGGCAATCTCTCGGCCATGTGCGTGCGCTGCGTTGAAATGACAGATCAGGTCTGGCCCTCTAAGCCGGGGTTGGGGGTGTGTCTGTATTGCGGGGCCTGGACAACGACCCGCCGAAACCACACGGCCACAGGCGAATCGCCGCGTTGGCCTGGTGTGATGCGCACTGGTGAGTGAGGCGATGCACCGCACCCGGTAAAGTGCCCGCACCCGGTAAAGCGCCGATCAGTGGCGGCCTCTAGATATCACCGACTGCCTCCCCTCCTCGTCATCGGCTACCTCGCTGGGCGTCTGGCGTTGTGCGGCCTCGCGTTGCTGCTGCAGTGTTGACGGGCTTTTTCACGTCGGCGTCGGTGTGCCGCACTCGGCCATGGTGAGTATTGTGCCCAGCTTCAGCTTCATCGGGTTGTGCTCCACGAAAGGGGCCGTTCTGTGGAACCTTTGGGTCAGAGCTGAGGGACACGCGCTGAACGTCATCCCGCCGTGCGGTTTCGCCAGTACGGTACTGGTCTGTACTGCCGCAATGGTTCTATGGTGGCGTTGTGAGCCAGATCGCCGATCGCGTCGCGGAGTCCTCACCGTGGTCGCCGCGGGAGACCGAGTTGCTCGCGGTGACGTTGCGGCTGCTGCAGCAGCACGGGTATGAGGGGTTGACGGTGGAGGCGGTCGCGGCCACCGCCCGGGCCAGCAAGGCCACGATGTACCGGCGTTGGCCGTCGAAAGCCGAATTGGTGTTGGCGGCGTTCATCGAGGGCGTCCGCCAGGTCGCGGTGCCGCCTGATACCGGTACGCTGCGGGGCGATTTGCTGCGACTGGGAGAGCTGGTGTGCCAGGAGGCCGGCGCGCACGCCAGCACCATGCGCGCGGTGCTTGTTGAGGTGTCGCGCAACCCCGCGCTGAACGACGCAATGCAGCAGTTCCTCGAGCAGCGGAAAGCCTTGGTCAACCACATCCTGCGGCAGGCCGTCGACCGTGGCGAGATCGACGACGCCGCGATCATCGACGAACTCTGGGACCTGATGCCTCGCTACCTGATATCCCGGTGCCTCATGCCCGGTGAGCCCCCCACCCGTCACACCGTGCAAGCCCTCGTCGATGAGGTCATGATCCCCAGCCTCACCCGACCCACCGGGTAAGGCGGTTCACGACGTCTGGCCAGCGCGTGTGAATGGGCACGCCGTCATGCCTTGCCCGGCCCGGTCCGGTACCGTACTGTTTTTGCAGTCGAGCCTGCTCAGGGCAGGAAGGTTGATCTCGCCCAGGCGATCGTGTCACCGTTTATCGAAAAGGCTAACGGGTGGATCGGATTTCGATTGGCCGCCTGGTCAGACGAGGGTGGATGCTGCTGGTCGCTGTGGTGGTGATCGCGGTCGCGGCGTTTTGCGTGTATCGGTTGCACGGAATCTTCGGCTCTAACCAAAGCACGTCGGCTGCCGGCGGCCTCTCCAGTGACGCTGCTCCGTTTAACCCGAAGCATGTGGTCCTTGAGGTTTTCGGGCCGCCGGGCGCGGTGGCGTCGATCAACTACCTGGATGTCAACGCTCAGCCGCAGCGCGTTGATGACGCGACCTTGCCGTGGTCATACGACGTCACGACGACCGAGCCCGCGGTGTTCGTCAACGTAATGGCCCAGGGTGATAGTGATTCCCTCGTCTGCCGCATCATCATCGACGGGGAGGTCAAAGACGAGAGAACGGTGAGCAAGGTGAACGCCTACACCTTTTGCCTGGACAAGTCCGGATGAGCAACCAGCACATCCCGCGGCATCCGGTACCGGACCTGATCCGGCGTTTCTCGGTGGTGATCGCGCTGTTCTGGCTGGGCCTGGCAGTGGTCACGAATGTTTTCGTGCCGCAATTGGAGAAGGTTGCCCAAGCACATAACGTGTCGCTGAGCCCCCTAGATGCTCCATCGCTGCAGGCCAGTTAACTCATCGGCATGGTGTTTCACGAGTTCGATTCCGTCAGTGCGGCGATGATCGTCCTGGAGGGCGCCCAGCCGCTCGGTGCCGA
>JAOPWF010000201.1 GCA_025965815.1 Mycobacterium sp. | reverse complement strand
CGTCAAATAGGTTCAAATCCTGACAGGGGTGCGGGTGGCGCTCGTGGCTCATCACTAGCACTGCCGTCCGCATGCATCGGCGCTGCACTGCGACCCTACGGGCCGGGTCCGTCCGTTCAGTGCACCTCGTCGCGTGGTGGCTGTCGGTGGCAGCTCTGCCATCTCGATGTCACGACGATGTCACAAGTCTCGTCGACTGCAGTGGGCGGAGGTGGACGTACCTGGACAGTTTGTCGCACGTCACGCCGTCTTGCGGGCGCCGGTGGACACTTGTAAACGCCTGGAAATAGCTTCCCAAGGTGAATACGCGGGTTCGATTCCCGTCATCGGCTCACCCGGGCGAGCTTGAACGCGGCTGCCTCGATGGTGTCCTCGGACAATAAGACCTCCCGGGCGGCGTCACCCAGCGGTATGAAGCTGTCTTCACTGGCGACTCGGGCGACTCGACCCACGAATCCCTCATCGATCAGCGCCGTGACAACGCCTTCGGAAACGCCGCCGGCCGCACGGGTTTCGTCGACAACCAGGACGCGGCCGGACGCGTTCGCCTCACGCAGGATGTCCCGTACCGGCAGCGGTGCGAGCCAGCGAAGGTCCACAACTCGCGTCGAGATGTCTTCGCGGTCGAGGCGGCGCGCCACCCGCAAGCTCATACGCAGACCGTTGGCGTAGGTGACAATGGTCAGATCGGTGCCGCCACCATAGGTGCGAGCGCGACCGATTGGAACCGGGTGCTCCGTCCAGTCGGTGGGATTGGGGTACGGAGCGAGCCACTCATCGTCACCGTCTTCGTAGAGGTCGCGGGTGTGGTAGAGCGCAATAGGTTCGAGGAACACGCACACGATCCCGGCGGTTCGTGCGGCGGCGACGCAAGTATGCATCATGGCGGCGGCGTCGTCTGGGCGGGCCGCGGAGGCGATGACGATGCCCGGAATATCGCGCAGCGCGGCGATCGCGTTGTCGTTGTGGAAGTGCCCGCCGAAGCCTTTCTGGTAGCCGTAACCGGCGATACGCACGACCATCGGGTTGCGGTACCGGCGGTCGGAGAAGAATTGCAGCGTTGCGCCTTCGCCACGGATCTGGTCAGCGGCGTTATGCAGATAAGCCAGGTACTGGATCTCGGGGATTGGCAGCAGCCCGGACACGCCGGCGCCCAGAGCCAGTCCCAGGACTGCCTGCTCATCGAGGACAGTGTCGAAGACACGGGCCGACCCGATCTTCTTCCTCAGACCGCGAGAGACGCCGTAGACGCCGCCCTTGCGGGCGACGTCCTCACCAAAGATCATCGCCTCGGGATATTCCGCCAGCACGTCGAGCAGGGCCCGGTTGATGGACAGGGCCAGGGTCAGCGCACCTTCGTCTTCCGGCAGCGGCGTTCCGAAAACGTGCGCCCGCCGGGCGGCGCCCGCCGCACGAGGAGTCGCGGCGATTGCCTCCGCAAGTCCGTCGGTGATCGGCTTCATGACCGCTCCGGGACTGTCGAGTTGCGGCAGTTCGCTAACGTGCTGGGCGAGTTTCATCACTTCGGCGCGCTTGTTCTCGTACCGGGCTAGCACGTCGCTGGGACTCAAGTGCCCTTGCTCGATGAGCAGCGCTGCAGTGCACAGCACGGGGTCGCGGTCGAAGTCTGCTCTGATCTCGGCCGGGGTGCGATAGGCCCCCTCGTAATCTGAGCCGGCATGTCCCATGAGCCGCACGGTGCGCAGATGCAGGAAAGCGGGTCGCCGGTATCTGCGGACCCAGTCTGCGGCTGCCTGGGCGGTGGCGTACGCCGCAGACAGGTCAGAGCCGTCCGCGGCGAAATACTCAAGGCCCTCGCGATTTCCGAAGTTAGTGGCAATCCATCCTCGAGGAGTCTTGGTGCTGATTCCGATCCCGTTGTCCTCGCAGATGAGCAGGAGAGGCAGCGGCACTCCCTGGAACGCGGTGTTCAGCGCTGTATTGATCGCACCGACTGCCGTGGAATGGTTCGCCGATGCGTCGCCGAAGCTGCAGACTGCAATCGCATCTTCTAACCATGGCGAGGACACTCCCAATTTGAAGGCTCGGGCTACGGAGAAGGCCACGCCGACAGCACGCGGCAGGTGGGAGGCGATCGTGGAGGTTTGCGGGATGATGTTGAGGTCGTAGCGGCCGAACACCTTGTGCCTGCCGCCGGATATCGGATCTTCGGTCGAGGAGACCAACCCGAGCAGCACATCACGCAGCGGATCGCTGCCTTGCACTTGCCGGGCGCGTTCGAGGTAGAAACCACCCGAGCGGTAATGCAGCAGCGCCGGATCGGTCACGCGAAGTGCCCTGGCGACCACCGCGTTGCCCTCGTGGCCCGACGACCCGATTGTGTAAAACCCCTTCCCGCGGGCACTCAGCCAGCGGGCCGCGAAATCGAGATGTCGGCTTCCGAGCTGGGAATCGAACAGGTCCAGCGTTTCCTGGACGGAGATGGCTGATCCCGCCTCGACGGGATGGGAGCGATCGCTCACCCGCGAGTTGGTCTTGTCGACCATGGCGGCGATGGTGCTGGTGAAGTGTTCGTCGATCTGTTCGGCCATGAATCCGGCTCCTGGTGCGTGGCTTCAGGGTGTAGTGCCTTCAGTGCGGCTTCTGCACTCCCGGCTTCATTGTGTCCGCAGTGCGCACCGGAGGATGCTTTCAGGAGCATCGCGCCGAGCAACGCGGCGCGTGCTTCGAGCCAGGAGAGTGGCATGCGCGGTCACCAAGCACGGCGACCCGTCGGTCCTACAGGTGCAGGAATGGCCCCATCCCCCCGCCGCCGGCGCCTGGGCAAGTGCAGATCGCGGTTCGGGCGGTCTGATGCTGATTGCCGCCGCGCCGCCGACAAAGTCGTCGATTTTTCGGACGCCAGGACATTTGGGCTTCCACCGCTAGTCAACGCGTTTACGCATGCGTCATATCAGACGATCCGCCGGCCGCTACGAACTGTCTCGCAACTCCCCACGGAACCTCAACGGTCCACAGATTACGGATCAAGCGGACCTGGATCGCAGTTAGCGTTGCCGTGTCGCCAGCCACGAAGTGTGGTGAGACAATTTGCCGGGCTACTGCCTGCCGCAATGCAGTTCGCAGAGTTTCTCAGCAAACAATGGTGAGTTGCAGCCCGGGTCGGCGCGCCGGTGACTGCGTCGCC
>JAOPWF010000165.1 GCA_025965815.1 Mycobacterium sp. | reverse complement strand
ACCTCGCCCTCGACCGCCGCGAGCGCCACCGCGGCGCCCAGTGACGGCGCGACGCGCAGCAGCGCGCGGTGCAGCGTGCGCAACGCGTCCCAGTCGAGGGCCTGGCCCCGTCGGCTGCAGTGCGCGGACTGGATGGCGGCCTCGTACTGGTAGCGGCCGGGGCGGGCGAGGCCGTGCGCGCGCGCCAGCAGCGCCTCACCGCGGGCGATGAGGGTCGGGTCCCACAGTCCGGTGTCCTGCTGGTCGAGCGAGACGAAGCTCCGGCCTCTGCGCCGTGCCGGGCTGCGTGCTTCGGACAGACACACCAGCGCCGCCAGGCCGAGCACCTCGGGCTCGTCGGGTAGCACCTCGGCCAGCACCAACGCGAGGTGCAGCGCCTCGGCGGACAATGTCTCGATCGGGGCGCCCTCGGGTGTGAGCTGCCAGTCGATCGCGTAGGCGCCGTAGACCGCCTCGAGGACAGCGGGCAACCGCTCGTCCAGATCCGGACGTTCCGGCAGGACGAGCGGAATGCCGGCATCCCGGATGCGCTTCTTCGCCCGGACCAGGCGCTGCGCCATGGTGGCCGCCGGCACCGCGAAGGCTTCGGCGATCGCGGCCGCGTCGACCCCGAGCAGAACCTGCAGCATCAGCGGCGTGCGGATCTCGGCGGCGATGGCGGGATGCGCACAGACCAGCATGAGCTCCAGCCGCCGGTCGGGAATGAGAGGCATTTTGGTATCGGAAACCATTGTGTCGCTGTCAGTTTCGTCGAGAGGACCGGTCACCCTGTACGAATGTGACTTCCACACGTCACGCAGCCTGTTGCGGGCAACGGTCACGATCCACCCCTCGGGATTGGCGGGGATCCCGTCCTGTGGCCACCGGGCCAGCGCACGTTCCAACGCGTCGGCCAACGCGTCCTCGGCGGCGGTGATGTCGCGGGTCGGCGCTGCCAGCACGGCGAGCAGACGGCCGTATGAGTCGCGGGTGAGCCCGGCGACCACGCCGGCCACCCGTGACCCATCGGGACCGGTCAGGGGGCGTACCACCCCTGGCCCGACGCATAGGTCACCGCGACCGGCCGGATCTCGATCGAGCCCCAGTCGGCGGCCGGGCATTTCCGGGCCCACTTCAGCGCGGCGTCAAGGTCGGGGACATCGATGACGAACACCCCGCCGAGGCGCTCCTTGGTGTCCGCGAACGGCCCGTCCTGAATCTCGGCTGTGCCGCTGCGCGCGGTGTAGGTCGTGGATGCGGCGGCGGACTGCAGGACCTGGGTGCCGATCAGCACCCCGGCCGCATCGAGGTCGTCGGCGTACTTGCCGAACGCCGCCCGCGCCGGAGCCATGTCCTCCTCTGTCAGGCCGGCGTCGCCACCTTCCTGGTAATGCATGAGCAGGCAGTACTGCATGGTGTCGTCCTCACAATGTCGTCGTTGAAGAGCCTGTCACCGTGATGACGACTCGGGGCCGACCAGATCGACACTTTCCGGGATTTCCTTTGCGGGTTTTCGGCGCAGCGCATCGATGGCCAATACCGAAAGCGCCACCCAGATCAGCGCGAAGCCGATCCAGCGCCCGGTCGGCATCGGCTCGTGCCCGACCAGTACGCCCCACGCCATCTGCAACCCGGGGTTCAGATAGAACAGCATCCCCATCGTCACCATCGGCAACCGTTGCGCGGCCGCGGCGAAAAGCAGCAGCGGGATGGCCGTCACCGGCCCGGCCAACGCGAGCAACGCCGCATGCGCGGCGCCGGCGTGCACGAAGTGTGCGCGGTGCATCACCTCGAGCGCGATGAGGTATCCACCGGCCAGCGGCAGGGCGAGCAGCGTCTCGACGGCCACGCTGACCCGCGGGTCGGCTTTGACCACCTTCTTGACCAGTCCGTAGACGCCGAAGGTGAGCGCGAGGGAAAGCGCGATGTACGGCGGACCGCCCACTTCGGCGCTCAACAGGACCACCGCCGCCACGGCGATACAGAGCGCCACCAACTGCCACCGCCCGATCCGCTCACGGAAAATCAGCACCCCCAGCACCACGCTGACCAGTGGGTTGATGAAGTAGCCGAGTGCGGCGTCGACGACGTGGCCGTTGTTGACCGCGAAGATGTAGACGCCCCAGTTTGCGGCGATCAGCGCCGAGGCGGCGAGCAGCAGCAACCACGTCCGCAGGCTCAGCCGGCGCAGGTCGCCCAGTCGCCGCGCGAAGACCAGCACGAAAAGCAGGAACACCGCGCTCCACACGATGCGGTGAGCCAGGATCTCCAGCGGGCTGGCCGGCAGCAGCAGCGGGAAGAAGCCCGGACACAGTCCCCACCAGACGTATGCGCCGGCGCCGAAGAGCAGTCCGGCCTTAGGGGTGCCGCTCACAACTCGTGGCGGCGCAGCAGGTCGAGCGCGTGCTGCAGGTCGGTCGGGTAGGGGCTGGTGATCTCGATGCGCCTGCCGTCGGCGGGGTGGGCGAACGCCAGCGACCGGGCGTGCAGCCATTGACGTTCCAGGCCAAGCTTTTTCGCCAGCGTGGGGTCGGCGCCGTAGGTCAGGTCGCCGGCGCACGGGTGGTGCAGGGCGGCGAAATGCACGCGGATCTGGTGGGTGCGGCCCGTTTCCAGGTGCACGTCGAGCAGGCTGGCCGCCGTGAAGGCCTCGACGGTGTCGTAGTGGGTGACGCTGTGCCGGCCACCCTCGGTGACGGCGAACTTCCAGTCGTGGCCGCGGTGCCGCCCGATCGGCGCGTCGATCGTGCCGCTGGACGGATCGGGATGCCCCTGCACCAGGGCGTGGTAGCGCTTGTCCACCGTGCGCTCCTTGAATGCCCGCTTCATCACGGTGTAGGCGCGCTCGGAGATGGCCACCACCATCACCCCGGAGGTGCCGA
>JAOPWF010000150.1 GCA_025965815.1 Mycobacterium sp. | reverse complement strand
AGCGGCCTCGCCGAACTCCTCGACGCGCTGGCCGGCGTGCCACGGCTGCCAGGCGCCCTGTGTCGCGATCGTGCCGCGTTGTTTGATCCGCCGGCGTCGAGCGCCGATGACGATGACGTCGAGTACGCCCAGGGCGCCGCGCTGGCACTGTGCCGCCGTTGCCCATCGCTCGCTGGCTGTCGCGTGTGGTTCGACAACCTCCCGGCACGACACCGACCCCTCGGCGTGATCGCCGGGCAGATCAACCAACCGAGGCCGAAGGGCCGACCACCGAATCCGAAGGGACAGACCGAGAGTGAATGACCCGAACGGCGACTACTTCGCCGACCTCCCAGCGGCAACACAGATGACGCTCCACGCAGCCGCGTGGAAGTACCTGCGGCGGCGCGACATCCGCGACCTGGACACGGCACTTGAGCTGCTGGCCTTGCAACGGCTCGACATCGAGGTGCTGGAAGCGCACACCGCCTGGCTTGAGCGCGCGCGGGCCGAAGTGCTGAGCCAGGGCCGACCGTGGACGGTCGAGACCATGAACCGCTACGCAGAGGAGAACCCCCGATGACCGACACTGACGGGCCAGCGATGGACATCGCCCGCGGCCATCTGCTCACCAGCTTCGTGCTGTCCGCGTTCCAGCCCGGTCCCGGCGCGGGTGACGCGTTCGCCGAGATCAACCTCCGATATCCGAGCCTGACGTTCATGCAGGCCGCGCCGGCCCTGATAGCGGCTTTGCGCGAACTCGGGCAGGGTACGCCGATGGTCGAAAACTGCGGCATCGACGTGTTGCGCGAACAGCTCGCGCAGACGTACACGTACTTGCCCGCCGAGGCTGGCCGCACCCACGACGATGCGCAATGACCGCACCGACACCTAGCCAATGGCGCCGGAACGGGCGCAAACACTTGGTATTCACCGGTCCGAGCGGCGACCGTTCTGTCATCACCACGCGGCCCGCCGAGGGAAGGGTCGCCCTCAAGGTCCGCCGCGAACCCGCAGACAAAAACGATCCCGTCGAGATCGTCAAGGTCGAACTCACCGTCGACCAGGCCAACGAACTACGCCGGGCGCTGACTGCCACGACCAGGCATGTCCTCGAAACCACGGAAGGGTGACATGGAGCTGATCGACGGCCTGGTGCTCGACAGGGGTGAAACAAGGTACTTGGCCGCGATTCTCAAGACCGCCGTCGGTCGGGTCAATGCCGGGTGGTCGGCACCGGCCCGAGAGCTGATCGACCGGATATGCAACGCCGCAGTACTATTCGAGCCGCCGACACGTGACGCCAGCGTGACTTTTCTGGACGGCAGTACCGAAACAGGTCAAGGGTTGGCCTGTGAGCTTCTCACCCCGACACAGGCCGCCGCCATCCTCGGCGTCACCCCGCACGCTGCCCGTGCGCTGGCCCGCCGTGGCACCCTCCCGGCTCACCGCATCGGTACCGGCGCAGGCGCCCGTTGGCTGCTTGCCACCGGCCCCGTCATCGCTCGCGCCGAGCGCCGCGCGAGTTGAGCCGGGCCGCCGTGCCGCCGATCCCTCCCAGGCCGGCGGCACGGCGCTGCCCCAACGGGTCACCGTGGCCGGCGTCGAGCTGGCCCGCGTGGGCACCTACGAGGCCAGCACCGGCCCGCTCACCCTGACCGCCGATGACCTGGCCTCGATGGTCGCCGCGTACAGGGCCACTGTGGCCCGCTGCCCGGTGATCAAACTCGGCCACACGTCCGAGGTGAACGACGGCATGCCGTCCGTGGGCTGGGTCCAGAATTTGCAGCTCACCGATGACGGCAACTGCCTCGTGGGTGACCTGGCCGGCGTGCCGAAGTGGCTGGCCGACGCCATGCCCACGGCCTACCCGGACCGGTCCATCGAGGCCGCCATCGACTACACCGACGCTGATGGGCGGGTGTGGGCGATGGTCCTCGACGGCGTGGCCTTGTTGGGCGCGGTAGCCCCGGCAATGGGCAACCTCGCCAACGTCCGCGAGCTGGTCACCGCCAGCCGCAGCACCACCGCATCCAAGATCGCCGCGGCCCGCGCCCGACGCATCCGCCGCGCCAACTACTCATAGAACGGAAACCGCATGCAAGGCATCGCAACCGAAACGATTCACGTAGGCCAGCCCGTCGCCAAGGTCGGCAGCGGCTATTACTGCCGCGCCGATGACGCCGGCCCGGTAGCCGGATACGCGGCGCATTGCGCCGACCTCGGCGAACCCGTCAGCGTCAGCACCGAACAGCAGTAACCCAACAACTAAACCCGAAGGGACACAACACAAATGGCATCCACAATCCTGTACCAGCCGTATTGGTATGACACCGGTGACGAGCTCACCGTCCGCGCCTCCGCGCCCATCAACCTCGGCCACCTTGTCATGGTCTCCGGTGATCGCAACGGCGGCAACATCTCCGGCGCACACGCCCCGGCGGGCGGCTACTGCCTCGGCGTGGCCCGCGCCGACACCGCAGCCGGTGACGTCGTAGCCGTGTTCTCCGGCGGCATCATGCGGGTAGTCACGGGAGCATCCATCACGGCCGGTCAGAGCGTCGAAATCGGTGCGAACGGCACCGTCATCCCACACGCCAGCGGCATCGTCATCGGCTACGCGGTCCAGACCACCGTCTCGGTGGGCGACTTCGCCGCCATCCGGTTCGTCATCTAACCCACACCAAACCTGAACGGAGGCAAGGCAAATGCCCAACTACCAGAATCCGAGTTTGTACCCTGTCTTACAGGGCCGCAACCTCACCATAGACCAGGCGCTCAAGCAGCCCACCATCATCCGAGACCGCATCGCCCAGGTGGCCGAGGATCTCATGGTCGCCCCGAACTTCTACCAACCCGCAGGCGGCCCCGGCGTCAGCGGCGGAGGCATTTTGTACGGGATCACCAGGGCTACCGACCTTTTCGTAGACGGCACTATCGAAGAACGCGCACCCGGCGGCGAATACCAGGTCATGGCCGGCGTTGACCCCGAAATGCGCCTCGCCAAGGTCCGCGACATCGGTCTGACCTTCTCCGTGCCCGACGAAATGCGCATCCGCAACAACGTCGACATGTTCGATCAGGAGATCCAGCAGGCATCGAACACCGTCGCCTACGCGATCGATGACATGGCCCTGGCCGCGGTCAATGCCGCACTCGACGCCCAGATCGCCGAGCAGCCCGACGTCACCGGCAACAGCTGGTCCGCCCTCGTTACCGAGGGTCCGTTGACCTGCCATTACACCTAACAGCGCCCGCCCTACCGCTGACTGGAGCAAATGCCAGCTCGCGGCGGACCTGCAACGTCTCGGTGTTGTTCACGACGTCCTGGTAACCTCCCCGGCCAGCGCCCACGCCCTGCGCACCGGGTACGGCGACAAGCTCGATCTGGTGCTCAAATCTGCTGGGCTGGAACTCGTTTCGAACTACAAATGCCCCGTAGGAAGCGCCTACCTGGCTGAGAAGGGTGAGGTTGGAATCGTCGGCTATGAGGCGCCGCTGACCGTGCAGACGTGGCCGGATTACGAGACCCGAAGCTACGTCTGCCAGGTCTACTGTGTGCCGGCCTACGCCGTGCATAAGCCGTACCACCTAAAGCGCCTGACCGGAATCCTGTAAAGCCAAGGGAGACGACAAATTATGACTACCCCAGAAGCGCCGGCCACCGACCCGGCCACCGACACCACA
>JAOPWF010000131.1 GCA_025965815.1 Mycobacterium sp. | reverse complement strand
GGTGCTTGCTGTAGTCGATGTAGAGATCACCGAGCGACAGTGCGAACTCGGTGCCCCGCGCCGGGTCCTCTGCAAAGAACTCCCGCAGGTGTTTTTCGCCGATCTCATCGTGATGCCGGTGCAGCGCGTTCCACGCTGGAGTCGCGGCGATGTCAGGAATTTGGTCAATATCCGCGGTCATTCCCCGACCCTAGTGCGGCCCGATGAACAAGGGTGTAAATGGTGGAGTATGGAGACCAGAGACATTGAAAAGCTGTTGTCGTCGGTGCCGACCGGACTCTGGATCGGTGGTGAGGAGCGGGCCGCTTCGTCGACGTTCGACGTGCTCGACCCGTCCGACGACCGGGTCCTGACCTCCGTCGCCGACGCCACCGCCGAGGACGCCATCGCCGCGCTGGACGCGGCTTCGGCCGTACAGGCCGAATGGGCCGCCACCGCGCCGCGCGAACGTGGCGAGATCCTGCGCTCGGTGTTCGAAGCCATCTCGGCCCGCGCCGACGATTTCGCGACGCTGATGACCCTCGAGATGGGCAAGGTGGTCGCTGAGAGCATGGGCGAAGTGAAGTACGGCGGCGAGTTCTTCCGCTGGTTCGCCGAGGAGTCGGTCCGCATCGGTGGCCGCTACACGCCGAGTCCGGCGGGCAACGGCCGCATTGTGGTCACCAAGTCGCCGGTGGGCCCCTGCTACGCGATCACGCCGTGGAATTTCCCGTTGGCGATGGGCACCCGCAAGATCGGGCCGGCGATGGCGGCGGGCTGCACGATGATCGTCAAACCCGCGCAGGAGACGCCGCTGACGATGCTGCTGCTGGCCAAGTTGATGGATGACGCCGGTCTGCCCAAGGGTGTGCTGTCGGTGCTCCCGACCAGCAGTCCCGGCCCGGTGACCGAAGCTCTGATCGACGACGGCCGGCTGCGCAAGCTGACCTTCACCGGCTCCACCGGGGTGGGCAAGGCGCTGGCCAAGCAGGGCAGCGACAAGCTGCTGCGGTTGTCGATGGAACTCGGCGGCAACGCGCCGTTCGTGGTGTTCGACGACGCCGACGTGGACGCCGCGGTGGACGGGGCGATCCTGGCCAAGATGCGCAACGGCGGCGAGGCGTGCACCGCGGCCAACCGGTTCCACGTCGCCAACTCGGTCCGCGAGGAGTTCACCGAGAAGATGGTGAAGCGGATGAGCGAGTTCACCCTCGGCAAGGGGCTGGACTCGTCGGCGACACTCGGCCCGCTGATCAACGCCAAGCAGGTCGCCAAGGTCGAAGAGCTGGTGTCGGACGCGGTGTCGCGCGGCGCCAAGGTCGCCGTCGGTGGCGTCGCACCCGGCGGGCCAGGCAACTTCTATCCCGCCACCGTGCTCGCCGACGTGCCCGCCGACGCCCGCATCCTCAAGGAGGAGGTGTTCGGTCCGGTGGCCCCGATCACAGGTTTCGACACCGAAGAGGAAGGGGTGGCGGCGGCCAACAACACCGAATACGGGCTGGCCGCACACATCTACACGAAGTCACTCGACCGCGCACTACGCGTCGCCGAGGCGCTGGAGTCCGGGATGGTCGGCGTCAACCGCGGCGTAATCTCCGATCCCGCTGCACCTTTCGGCGGTGTCAAGCAGTCCGGCTTTGGTCGCGAAGGCGGCACGGAAGGCATCGAGGAGTACCTCGACACCAAGTACATCGCGCTCACAAAGTAACGGGCTCGACGTTTCCGCCGGACGGCGACGGGCTATGCAGCACTCATGAGCGCGCTTCGCACGAACACCCAGAGCCCACCCGCAGGCACCCGACGGGTCGGTTCTCTCATCGAGGCCCTCACCCGGCGGGTCGACGTGGTGGCCGCGCGTCCGGACCGCACGATCACCAACGCGATGACCGGCGAGGTGCTCGGGCAGGTGCCGCACTGCACCGCCGACGACGTGGCCGTGGCCGCCCGGAGAGGCCGGGCGGTGCAGCGGGAGTGGGCGACGCGACCGGTGAGCGAGCGGGCCGAGGTGATGCTGCGGTTTCACGATCTGGTGCTGCAGCGTCAAGACGAAGTGCTCGACCTGATTCAACTCGAGAACGGCAAGGCCCGCAGGCACGCGTTCGAAGAGGTCATGGACGTCTGCCTCACGGCGCGCTACTACGCCCACACCGCGGCAGATTATCTGAGTCCCAAGCGCAGGCAGGGCGTGCAGTTGGCGCTCACTGAGGTGTGGGAACACCATCACCCCAAAGGTCTGGTCGGCGTCATCTCCCCGTGGAACTATCCGCTGACCCTCGGGATCAGCGACGCGATCCCGGCGATCGTTGCGGGCAACGCGATCCTGGCCAAACCCGATGACCGCACTCCGTTCTCGGCGCTGTGGGCGGTGCGGCTGCTCGAGGACGCCGGCATGCCGCCGGGCCTGGTGCAGATCGTCACCGGGCCGGGTTCGGAGCTGGGCACGCCGATCATCGAGCACTCGGATTTTCTGATGTTCACCGGGTCGACGAGCACTGGGCGAACCGTCGCCAAGCAGGCGGCCGAGCGGCTGATCGACTATTCGATGGAACTCGGCGGCAAGAACGCACTGCTGGTGCTGGATGACGCGGACGTCGCCAAAGCGGCGACCGGCGCGGTACGGGCGGCATTCTCCAATGCGGGGCAGCTGTGCATCTCGATCGAGCGCATCTACGTCCCGGAGAGGCTCTGGGATGACTTCGTCACCCAGTTCGTCGCTGCCACGAAGGCGATGACGTTGTCCACTGCGCTGGACTACTCGGCGGACATGGGCTCCCTGATCAACGAAAACCAGCTGCAGACGGTCGCTCACCACGTCGATGATGCGCGGGAGAAGGGCGCCACTGTGCTCGCCGGTGGGCGGGCGCGCCCCGACATCGGCCCGCACTTCTACGAACCGACCATCCTCTCGGGCGTCCGCGAGGGAATGGCCGCGTTCGCCGACGAGACGTTCGGGCCGGTGGTCTCCCTGTACTCGGTCGACTGTGAGGACGAGGCGGTCGAGAAGGCCAACGACAGCCCGTTCGGCCTGAACTTCAGCGTCTGGACTTCGGATCCCGCGCGGGGCCGACGGGTCGCCACCCGACTGGAGGCCGGCACCGTCAACGTCAACGAGGGCTACGCGGCCGCCTGGGCATCGGTCGACGCCCCGATGGGGGGCATGAAGGACTCCGGAGTCGGACGCCGCCACGGCGAGCACGGGATCCTCAAATACACCGAGCCGCAGACGATTGCGATCGAACGCGGGTTACCCGTTGGCGCACCGCCGTGGCTGCGGGCCGACCGCTACGCGCGCATCATGACGCGCGCCCTGCGGGCCCTGCGTCACGTCCCCGGTGTGAAGTAGAAACCGCGCCGCCGCCGAGATTGCCGCCAGGGTCGTGTTCCGCCCGGCATCACAGCCGTAGCCGCAATCTCGGCCCGGCGGTTGCGCTTTTAGTGCCCGAGTCGGCCCCGGCCCAGCCGCAGCAGCAGCATCGCCAGGTCCTTACCGTCGGGGCCGAGGGCGCTGTAGCGCTCGATGACCTTCATCTCTCGGCTGTGCACGAGCCGGGTGCCCCCGGACGCCATCCGGGCCTTGCCGATGAGCTGTGACACCTCGGCGCGGCGCTTGACCGCCGCGAGGATCTCGGCGTCAAGCCGGTCGATTTCCTGGCGCAGATCCTCGATGTCGGGCATCTGTTGGGCTTCTATCGTCATGGGTTGTGACTCCGAATTCTCGTTGTGTGGGGGATCTGGTCTCATCCGCATTCGGGCCTCACACAAGAGACGAGCCCCGGATCCGGAAGCGGACCGCGGGGCTCTTGGAAGCAGCTAGACCACGGGCACCGCTGGCCGGTACCCGTAGAAAAATCGACGCTGCGCATTGAGCACGCATTCAGTCTGCCACCCGGGGTGGTGCCAGCGCAAAATGTGTCGTCTCGCAGCGGTAGGTTGGGGCAGACATGAGTGTGCACGTGACCGATCCCGCCAGTAGCCCCGCGGGAACTGAACTTCTGGACGGCCTCAACCCGCAACAGCGCCAGGCCGTGCTCCACGAAGGCTCGCCACTCCTCATCGTCGCCGGCGCCGGATCCGGCAAGACCGCGGTTTTGACCCGCCGAATCGCCTACCTGCTGGCCGCGCGCGATGTCGGCGTCGGGCAGGTCCTGGCAATCACGTTCACCAACAAGGCGGCCGCCGAGATGCGCGAGCGGGTGGTGCAGTTGGTGGGGCCGCGGGCACGCTCCATGTGGGTGTCGACGTTCCACTCCACCTGCGTGCGCATCCTGCGTAACCAGGCATCCCTGCTGCCGGGCCTGAATTCGAACTTCTCGATCTACGATGCCGACGACTCGCGGCGGCTGCTGCTGATGATCGGCAAGGACATGGGCCTGGACACCAAGCGGTACTCACCGCGGCTGCTGGCCAACGGGATCTCCAACCTCAAGAACGAGCTGATCGACCCCGAACAGGCGGCCGCCAACCTGGCCGTCGACGCCGACGAGGGCGATCTGGCCCGCATCATCGCCAGCGTCTACGCAGAGTATCAACGCCGGCTGCGAGCGGCCAACGCGCTGGATTTCGACGATCTCATCGGCGAGACAGTCGCGGTGCTGCAGCGCTTTCCGCAGATCGCCCAGTACTACCGGCGGCGGTTCCGGCACATTCTGGTCGACGAGTACCAGGACACCAACCACGCGCAGTACATGCTCGTGCGTGAACTGGTCGGCCGCGGCACCCCGGAAGATGCCGCGGACGGCGTGCCGCCGGCGGAGCTGTGCGTGGTCGGCGATGCCGACCAGTCGATTTACGCTTTCCGCGGCGCCACCATCCGCAACA